>NZ_BAAGPR010000089.1:0-32851 GCF_054783955.1 Streptomyces mayteni
AGCGGGGGTTCGCCCGCCGGCAGGCCGAGCGGCGCGGCGAGCCGCCGCCGCTCGCCGCCCGGCTGATGCGGGCCGCCGGCACGGCGGCGTCGGCCACGGCGGTGGTGGAGCACGCGGTGCGCCGGCTGGCCGACGAGGCGGCCGAGGGGCTCCCGGAGCCCTGGGGCCGGGCCGTGCGGGACACCGCGCGGCAGGGCGCCGAGCGGCTGCCAGAGGCGCTGGAGCGCGCCCTGGAGAAGCAGCCGGCCGAGCCGCTGCCGAGACCGCGCTGGTGGTCGGTGGCCGCGATCGGCCAAGCCGTGCTGCTCGCGGCCCAACTCCTGGGCGTCTGCTGGCTGCTGGCCGCCGTGCTCGGCCAGCCGGTGGTGGGCCGCTGGCTGCCGCTCGCGCTGCTGCTCTGCGGCTGCCTGGGCGGCCCGCTGCTCGCCTGGGGCTGCCGGATCTCCGCCCGCGGCCCGGCCAGGGCCTACGGCCAGCAGGAGGAGTGGCGGCTCCGCAGGATCGCCGCCGACTCGGGCCACAGCCACGTCCTGGAGTCCATCGCCGCCGAGCTGCTGCGCTACCGGGAGGTCAGGGAGCGCTACGTGGTGGCCGCCTCGCCCACCGGGGCCGCGGAGTTCACCTCGCTGTCGACATTGTCGACGTTGTCACCCCTGGCGACGATGTCGAGCATGTCGCCGTTGTCGCCCACCGTCGGATGACGTCCCGCATGGGCGAGTCCTGTTCATTCCTCGCCATTCCGCCGTCATCCGAGGTAACGATTCGACCTCGGAATGTGTAACTCCGCGTTCTCGTGGGGACATTGACCAACTCCCCTCCCTACGATCCCCGTACGCACGGGGATGTTGATGTGCGCGCCGCCTGATGTTGCGGCAGCGCCCTGTGATCTCGTGGAGGGGACTCACACCATGATTCTTGCGCGCAAGCGGGCCATGTCCCGCCTTGCGGCCACCGCGATCGCCACCGGTCTGTTCGCCACCGGGGCGATCGCGACCGCCGGCACGGCCGCCGCGGACGAGCAGAACCCGCACAACGGTGGCGCCACCGCCACCCTCGGCGGTCTCGACCCGGAGGCCTCCGGCCGTATCGCCGTCACCCACGAGGGTGAGACGGACACCTACCGCGGTGGTCTGTTCACCCTGCAGGCCGACGACGGCGGCACGCTGCAGACGTACTGCATCGACTTCACCACCGCCACCTCGAGCAACGCTCGCTACAAGGAGGTCGGCTGGAACGAGTCCCGCCTGCACAACAACGCCAACTCGGGCCGGATCCAGTGGATCCTGCAGAACTCCTACCCGGTGAACGACGACCTGGTCGCGCTCGCCTCGCAGGTCGGCGTCGAGTCGCTGGACGACGAGGAGGCCGCCGCCGGTACCCAGGCGGCGATCTGGGAGTTCTCCGACGGCGTCGAGGCGGTGCCGGAGAGCGGGAACGCCGCGGCCCTGACCGACTGGCTCACGGAGAACGCCGAGGAGGCCGAGGAGCCCGGCGCCTCGCTGACCCTCACCCCGAACCAGGTCTCCGGCCAGCCCGGTGACCGGCTCGGTCCGGTCACGGTCGACACCACCGCCGAGTCCGTCACCGTGACGCCGGACGCCGCGGCCGTCGAGCAGGGCGTGACCCTCTCCGACTCCGCGGGCAACGTCATCGACGAGAACACCCCGGTCGCCAACGGCACCGAGCTGTTCTTCGACGTGCCGGCGGACGCCGAGGACGGCACCGCCTCGCTGACCGCCACCGCCACCTCGGCGGTGCCGATCGGCCGGGTCTTCACCGGCATCGACGTGCGCACCCAGACCATGATCCTGGCCGGCTCCTCCGAGTCGTCGGTCAGCGCCAACGCGGGCGCCACCTGGGCCGCCCCCGGCGCCCCGGCCGTCGCGTTCGAGGCCGAGGAGATCTGCGCCGACGGCGGCGTGCTGGTCACCGCCACCAACTCCGGTGACGTGCCGTTCGACTTCACGCTGAACGGCGAGACCATCGAGATCGCCCCGGGTGGCGAGGACTCCATCCTGGTCCCGGTCGAGAACGGTCAGGCGTACGACATCTCCGTCGCCTACCCGGACGCGTCGCAGGAGCCGTTCACCGCGACCGGCATCCTCGACTGCGCGCCCGGCGGCGGTGAGCCTCCGACGCCGATCGACGAGGAGGACGACAACGAGCCGGCGCCGGCCACCACCGGTGGTGGCGCCGAGGACGACGGCCCGGACCTGGCCGAGACCGGTTCGAGCAGCAACGTCGGCATGATCAGCGGCATCGCCGTGGCGCTGCTGGTCGTCGGTGGCGCGGGCATCTTCTTCATGCGCCGTCGCTCCGCCGCTGGCTCGGCCAGCTGAACACCGTGTGACTCCGTGACGCGATAGCCACGGAACGTGAGGGGCGGGTCCGCGAGGGCCCGCCCCTTCGCGTTGCCGTGGCACGGCCCCGGCCAGCGCGGAAGGGTTCCGGTTTCCGCCGTGGCAGGGGCATGCGGCAGGATGGAGTCCTGCCCACCCATGCCCACTGCCTGACCCGTCGGACGGTTTCTCTTGGCTGAGTACATCTACACCATGCGCAAGGCGCGCAAGGCGCACGGCGACAAGGTGATCCTTGACGACGTCTCGCTGAGCTTTCTGCCCGGGGCCAAGATCGGTGTCGTGGGCCCCAACGGCGCGGGCAAGTCGACCGTGCTGAAGATCATGGCCGGTCTCGAGCAGCCGTCCAACGGCGACGCCTTCCTGGCGCCCGGCGCCACCGTCGGCATCCTGCTCCAGGAGCCACCGCTCGACGAGTCGAAGACCGTCATGGAGAACGTCCAGGAGGGCGTGGCCGGGACCAAGGCCAAGCTCGACAGGTTCAACGAGATCGCCGAGCAGATGGCGACCGAGTACACCGACGCGCTGGGCGACGAGATGGGCAGGCTGCAGGAGCAGCTGGACCACGCGAACGCCTGGGACCTGGACGCCCAGCTGGAGCAGGCCATGGACGCGCTGGGCTGCCCGCCCGGCGACTGGCCGGTCACCAACCTCTCCGGCGGCGAGAAGCGCCGGGTGGCGCTCTGCAAGCTGCTGCTCGAGCAGCCCGACCTGCTGCTGCTCGACGAGCCCACCAACCACCTGGACGCCGAGTCCGTGCAGTGGCTCGAGCAGCACCTCGCCAAGTACCCGGGCACCGTGGTCGCCATCACCCACGACCGGTACTTCCTGGACAACGTGGCCGAGTGGATCATGGAGCTGGACCGCGGCCGCGCCTACGGGTACGAGGGCAACTACTCGAAGTACCTGGAGACCAAGCAGACCCGCCTCAAGGTCGAGGGCCAGCGCGACGTCAAGCGCGCCAAGCGGCTCAAGGAGGAGTTGGAGTGGGTGCGCTCCAACGCCAAGGGCCGGCAGGCCAAGTCCCGCGCCCGCCTCCAGCGTTACGAGGAGATGGCGGCGGAGGCCGAGAAGACCAGGAAGCTGGACTTCGAGGAGATCCAGATCCCGCCGGGCCCGCGGCTCGGCAGCGTGGTGGTCGAGGTCGACGACCTGCACAAGGGGTTCGGCGAGAAGGTGCTGGTGGACGGCCTGTCCTTCACCCTCCCGCGGAACGGCATCGTCGGCGTGATCGGCCCCAACGGCGCAGGCAAGACCACGCTGTTCAAGATGATCCTGGGCCTGGAGCAGGTGGACACCGGCACGGTCCGGGTCGGCGAGACCGTCAAGATCTCCTACGTCGACCAGTCCCGCGCCAACATCGACCCGAAGAAGACGCTGTGGGAGGTCGTCTCCGACGGCCTCGACTACCTCAACGTCGGCCAGGTCGAGATGCCGTCCAGGGCCTACGTCAGCGCCTTCGGCTTCAAGGGCCCGGACCAGCAGAAGCCGGCCGGTGTCCTCTCCGGCGGCGAGCGGAACCGGCTCAACCTCGCCCTCACCCTCAAGCAGGGCGGCAACCTGCTGCTGCTCGACGAGCCCACCAACGACCTCGACGTGGAGACGCTCTCCTCGCTGGAGAACGCGCTGCTCGACTTCCCCGGCTGCGCCGTGGTGGTCTCCCACGACCGCTGGTTCCTGGACCGCGTCGCCACCCACATCCTGGCGTACGAGGGCGAGTCGAAGTGGTTCTGGTTCGAGGGCAACTTCGAGTCCTACGAGAAGAACAAGATCGATCGGCTCGGCGCGGAGGCCACCCGCCCGCACCGCGCCTCGTACAAGAAGCTGAACCGGGACTGATCCGGTGCGACATGTGTACGAGTGCCCGCTGCGTTGGTCCGACATGGACGCGTTCGGGCACATCAACAACGTGGTGTACCTGCGTTACCTCGAAGAGGCCAGGATCGACTTCATGTTCCGGCTGGCCAGGCAGGCCGACTCCGGCGCGTTCACGGGCGGTTCGGTCGTGGCGCGGCACGAGATCGACTATCTGAAGCCGATGGTGCACCGGCACGAGCCGGTCACCATCGAGACCTGGGTGGCCAGGCTCGGCGGCGCCTCGGTGACCGTGGCGTACGAGATCAGGGACGCGGAGACGGTCTACGCCAGGGCAGCCACCGTCGTCGTGCCCTACCGCCTCGAGGACTCCAGGCCGCGCCGACTCACGGCCGAGGAGCGGGAGTTCCTGAGCAGGTACCGCGACGAGGAGACGGACGGGGTGCTGGAGGGCTCGACGGCCGCATGACGCACACGCCGCGGCTGGCCCTCGCGGAGTCGGGGGAGGCCGGAGACCTCGCCGCCTTTCTGGGGCGGCAGTTGCGCTGGGACCGGGCGGCCGCCGCCCGGCTCCAGGCGGACGGCGAGGTGGTCGCCGTCTTCACCAGGCCGGCCAGGTTCGACGTGCTCGCCGTCCGGCCCTGCCGGCTGCGCGAGCCGGCCACCCTCGACGTCACCGTGTCGGCCGGTGAGCTGCTCGAATCGATCGACACCGACGCCGCGGACGCCCCGGCCGTGGCGGTGCCCGGGCAGGTCACGGGTCCGTCCTGGGCAGGACTGCTGCCGCCGCGCGGCGGCTGGCGGGTCGAGGCCGAGCTGCCGGCCGAGCGGGTGCGGGGCGCGGCCGCCGCCGTGGTGGGCGAGTTCCGCGAGCGGCGCGAGCGGTTGACGCCCGAGCAGGCCACCAGGGAGGCGCTCGACGCGCTCGCCGAGGAGATCTGGTCCCGCCCGCTGCCCGGCACCCCGCTGCCGCTGCGGGCCGTGCACGCCGCCCACGCCCTCGGCATGCTGCGGGCGGCCGAGCCGGTCGCCGTGCTGAGCCGGGGCGTCTGGCTGCGGCTGCGCACCCCGCTCGGCTCGACGGCGGTCCGCCGCACCGGCGGCGGTGGCCCCGGGCTCGGGCTCACGGTGACGCCGCTCTAGCCACCGGCCGCTGGCCGAGAATCGGCGTTTATCCGTGATCATCACCGAGCGTTCCGGGACGGCGGTGATCGTTCGGGGGCCGAGCCCAGCGCGTTGACCGTACGTAACGGCGAATTTCGAGGCTGTTCGAGCCGAATGCCCGTTCGTATGATCGCGGCTGGAGATGTGACCGAGTCTCCAGGTTCCCACCGGAACCTCTCGCACCACGTATGGGGAGTTGATCATGACCCAGACCGTGCTCGAACCCGCTACCGCCGAAGCCGAGTCGAGCGACCTCGACCTCGACATCCAGATCTCCGAGGTCGGTTCCGTCACCGACGGCGTCGCCTTCGGCGCGGTGCAGAAGTCCGCCGCCCCGACCTCGCCCAACACCTGGGGCGTGCAGTCGCGTTGCTGGACCTGCTGTCCCTGACGGCGGCCGAACCCAGGCGGGATGCGGCGGCCGGCCGCCGCATCCCGCGGTCCCCTGGACGACGACCGAGGCGAGGGTGCGGTGGCGGTGCGGAACGGTGGCGCAGGACAGGAACCCCTCTTCGATCCGGCGGAACCCCTCCTGCTGCGGATGGCCGCCGTGCCGCGCGGCAGCCGGCCCGCGCCGCCGCCCGGGGTGGCCCCCGACTCGGCCGAGGGCGTCAGGCGCGCGGCCGCCGACCCCCGGCTCCGTGAGGCGATCCGGATCGCCGGCGACAGCCTCGCCGACCAGCTCGACCGGCTGGACGCCGGCGCCGAGCCCACCCCGAAACGCCTTGCCCGCGCCGCCCGCTCGCTGACCCGCTACGCGCTGCGGCACGGCGACCGGCCCACCCCCTTCGGGATCTTCGCCGGCGTCACCGCCGCCGGCCTCGCGCCCCGGGCCGAGGTCTCGGTGCGCGGCCCGGGTGTCAGGGACGTCAGGATCGACGGCGAGTGGCTGAGCCGCCGGGTCGCCGACTGGCTGGAATCCCCCGCGGTGCGCCGCCGCGTCACCGTCGTCGCCAACGACCTCGGCCAGCTCAGGGACGGCCGGCTGGTGCTCGCCCGCGGCGCGCGGGAGACCTCGGTGCGCGCCAACCGGATCGTCGGCTGGGTGCACGACACCCTCACCGCCCCCACCCCGTACCCCGAGCTGCTCGCGGCGGCGGGCCGTCACTTCCGCGCCGCGCCGCCCGACCACCTCGACCGGCTGTTCGGCCAGCTCGTCCGGCACGGCTTCCTGCTCACCGACATCACCCCGCACCGCGTCGACGAGGAGCTGCTCGACCGGATCGCGGCGGCCGTGGCGCCGCTGGCCGACGCCGCCGACGAGCTGCGCCGCGTCCGGGCCGCGCTCGCCGCCTGCCGCGCCGCGGGACCCGGCGCCTGGGACCCGGCCTGGCGGCGGCTGCGCGAGCTCACCGACGCGGCGGGCCCCCGCCGCCGCCCCGCCGCCCACGTGGACCTGGCGATGGACGCCCGGGTGGCGCTGCCCCGCGCGGTGGCCGAGGAGGCCGGGCGGTACGCCGAGGCGATGTGGACCATCTCCCGCGAGTGGTCGAGCCACGCGCACATGCGCGACTACCACCTCAGGTTCGTCGAGCGCTACGGCACCGGGGCGGCCGTCCCGCTCGCCACGCTCATCGACCCGCACCGCGGCATCGGCCTCCCCGACTTCCCCACCGGCCACCCGGGCGCCGTGCCGGCCGGCGACCCGGGGGCGCGGCGCGCCCGGCGGATCCTGACCGCCGAGCTCACACAGGCCGCCCTGCTCACCGAGGAGCGCGAACTCGCCCTCACCGACCGGGACATCGCCGACCTCGCCACCCCGGTGGAGGCCGAGCCGCCGCGCACCCTGGAGCTCTGCTTCCAGCTTCTCGCCGAGAGCCGCGCCGCCCTCGACCGCGGCGACTTCCGGTTGCTCTCCACCCCGCACACCGGGTCCTGGACCGCCGGCGCCACCGCCGGGCGGTTCGCCGAACTCGCCGGCCTCACCGAAGGACTTGCCGGGCTCGCCGCGGCCGGCGGCGCGCCCGGCGAGCTGCCGGCCCAGCTCGACTTCCCGCCGACCACCGAGCGGGCCCTCAACCTGATCCAGGTGCCCCGGCTGCTGCCGCACCGGATCCCGGTCGGGATCCACGCCGACCGGACCGACCCGCACGTCCTCGACTGGCGGCGGCTGCTCGTCACCGCAGAGCCGGACGGGCTGCGGCTGCTGACGCCCGACGGCGAGCGGCAGGTGCGGCCCGTGGTGCCGCACCTGCTGGCCCTCGACCGGGAGGGGCCGCCCGTCGCGCGGCTGCTGGTGGACATCCTCCTCGGCCGCTCCCGCACCTGGACCGGCTGGGACTGGGAGGGCCTCGAGGCGTTGCCCGTGCTGCCCCGGGTCCGCCTCGGCCGGGTCGTCGTCTCCCCGACGCGCTGGACGCCCGACCGGCGGATGCGCGAGGCCGCGCGCCACCCCGCCGCATGGGACGACGCGGTGCGCGCCTGGCGCGACCGCTACCGGGTGCCCGACCGGGTGCAGGTCACCCGCTGGGACCGGTCCTACGGCATCGACCTGGCCGACCCCTGGCACCGCACCCTGCTCCGCGACGAACTCACCACCGACGCCAGCGGGTTGATGGTGACGGAGGATCCGGCGGCGGACGGCGCGGCCCTCGGCTGGGCCGCCGGGCACGCCACCGAGGTCGTGATCCCCCTGGTCCGCCGGCACGCGCCGCACCCCGCGCCCCGACCGCGACCGGTCGTCGTCCCCGCCCACCCCGCCCGCCATCTGCCGGGCGAGGACTGGCTGTTCGCCAAGCTCTACGCCCAACCCGACAGGCAGTACCCGGTCTTGCGGACCCTGTTGCCGATGTTCCTCGCCGAGGCCGCCGCCGACGTCGACCGCTGGTTCTTCCTCCGCTACACCGACCCCGAGCCGCACCTGCGGCTGCGGCTGCACGGCGACCCTGAGGCGCTGCGCACCAGGACCCTCCCGGCGCTGGCCAGGCACGCCAGGACCTGGCTCGACCAGGGCGCCGTCGGCGGCCTCACGCTCGACGTCTACCAGCCGGAGGTGGACCGCTACGGCGGCCCCGAGCTGCTGCCGCACGCGGAGCGCCTGTTCTGCCTCGACAGCCGGTCCGCGATCGCCCAACTCGGCGACCAGGCACCGCCCGACGAGGTGCGCGCCGCCGTCAACCACGCCCTGCTCCTCGAATCCCTCGGCGACTGGGACTGGTGCTCCTGGGTGGACCTGGCCTTCCCCAAGGGGCCCGACCACGAGACGTTCCAGCGCCACCGGGCCGCCGCCCTGGCCGCCATCCACCCGGGCGGGGTCGCCGAGCGGCTGCCGGCCGACCACCCGGCCGCCGCGGCCTGGGCCGCCGCCGAGGAACCCGCCGCGCTCGGCCGGCTGCTGCTGCCGCGCGCCGACCGGGACGGCATCCTGCTCTCGCTGCTGCACATGCAGCACAACCGGCTGCTCGGCATCGACCGCGCCCGGGAGAACCGCGGCTACGCCGTCCTGCGCGGCGTCGCGCGCGCCCATCTCGGGCGGGCGCGGGCCAGGACCGGGGCGCCGGCATGACGCCCCAGGCGACCACGCCACTCCACCGCGACCGCGCGCTCACCGTCGCCGCCCGGCTGCGCGACCGGCTGGCCGACCCGGCGGCCACCGCCGCCGACACCGGCGTCCCTGGCGATACCCGTGGCGACGGCGTGGAGGTGCCGCTCTGGGTCGACCTGTCGCTCTCCAACGGCCACCCGGGCGTCTCGCTCGTCTTCAGCGGCGCCAGCGCGGGCGGCCGCCGCAACGCCGAACGCGCCCACGGCCACCTGGCCCGCGGCATGGCCGCCGCGGCCGGCGTCGACCACGAGGCGACCGGCGTCTACCACGGGCCGGGCGCCCTGGCGTTCGCCGCCCTGATCGCGCACCGCGCCACCGGCGGCTACCGCTCGGCGCTCGACCGGCTCGACGCCTACCAGCGCCAACTCGTCCGCACCCGGTACGCGGGACTGGCCCACACCACCGACGCGCCCGTCCACACCAACGGCGAGTACGAGGTGGTGCGCGGCATGACCGGCGTCGGCCGCTACCTGCTCGCCAGGGGCAGGCCGGACGACCCCGAACTCGCCGCCGTGCTCCGCTACCTGGTGGCCATGAGCCGCGGCACCGTGCCGCACCGCGGCCACGCCGTGCCGCGCTGGTGGACCCGCGCGGCGCCGCTGCTCGGCGGCGAGGCCGACCTGCCGGACGGCCACCTCAACCTCGGCCTCTCGCACGGCGTGGCGGGACCGCTCGCCCTGCTCGCGCTCGCCTGGCGGGCCGGCGTCACCGTGCCGGGGCAGCGGGCGGCGATCGAGGAGCTCATGGCGCTGCTCACCGAGTGGGCGGTCAAGGACCGCGAGGGCGTCGGCTGGGCCGGCGTCCTGACCCTCGACGACTGGCTGCGCGGCCCGTCCGCCGCGGCCCCCGTCTCCCGCCGGCCCTCCTGGTGCTACGGCGCCCCAGGCGTCAGCCGCGCCGTGCAACTCGCCGCGCTCGCCCTGGACCGCGCCGACTGGCACGACCTCGCCCACCGCTCGCTGCTGCCGCTGCTCGCCACGCCCCCGGAGCGCTGGCCGACCGACGACCCCAGCCTGTGCCACGGCTGGGCCGGGCTGCTGCACCTCGTCGGCCTGCTCAGGGAGCACCTCGACGACCCGCGACTCGCCGGCCTGCACGACGAGTTGGCCGGGATCCTGCTCTCCCACCACCGGGACGACGTCCGCTTCGGATACCGGGCCACCCTGACCGGCGTGCCGGGAGGCGCCGACCTGCCGTCCTTCCTGGAGGGCGCCGGCGGGGTGGCGCTGGCCCTCGACTCCTACGCGGCGGGCGGCGGCCCGGCGCCGCTCGGCTGGGACATGCCGCTGCTCGTGGCGTAGCGCCCCCGCCGAACGGCTCGCCCATTACCTCGGGTTGACGGAACCTCATCCGCCATAGCACTATTCCACTACTTGACTAGTGGACTAATGGTGAGGTGGATGCAGTACCGGATCGAGCGACGGCGCGGGGTCGCCGCGTACCAGCAGATCGTCGAGCAGACCAAGCGCGCCCTCAGCGCGGGCGCGCTGCGCCCCGGCGACCGGCTGCCGACCGCCCGCGAGGTCTCCGAGACCAGCGCCGTGAACCCGAACACCACGCTCAAGGCGTACCGGGAGCTGGAGCGCGAAGGGATCGTGGAACTGCGCCAGGGCGTCGGCACCTTCGTGCTGCGGGCTCCCGAGCGGCCCGCCAGGCGCCGTGAACCCGCGCTCTACGCCGAGCTGTCCGCCTGGACGGACCGCGCGCTGCTGGCCGGCCTCGACCCGCACGAGGTACGCGAACTGCTGGAACAGGTCCTGGCCGAGCGGGAGGACGCGGCGATCGCCCTCGCCGGGACCGCCGAGGAACCGAAGGAGGCCCGCTCATGACGAGCACGGCGCGCACCGCGCCCACCGACGACGACCTGACCGCGTTGGAACTGCGGGGACTCGGCCGGCGGTACGGCCGGCACTGGGTGCTGCGGGACGCGACGTTCCGGCTCCCGGCGGGACGGGTCTGCGGCCTTGTCGGCCCGAACGGCGCGGGGAAGACCACCCTGCTCGAGGTCGTGGCGGGGCTGCGCGGGGCGACGGCCGGGGAGGCCGAGGTGTTCGGCGAGCCGGCCGGCGGGCCGGGGGCGCGGCGGCGCGTCGCGTTCCTCCCGCAGGAGAAGCCGCTGTTCCCGCGGTTCACCGTCGCGGAGACCCTGCGGCTCGGCCGGGAGCTCAACCCCGAGTGGGACCAGCGGCTCGCCGAGGACTTCCTCAGGGCGGGCGACGTCCCGGTCGACGCCAGGGTGGGGAAGCTCTCGGGAGGCCAGCGCACCCGCGTCGCCCTCGCGGTGGCGCTCGGCAAGCGCCCCGACCTGATCCTGCTCGACGAGCCGCTGGCCGACCTGGACCCGCTGGTGCGGCGGCAGACGGTGGCCGCCCTGCTCGGCCAGGTGGCCGAGCGCGGCATCACCGTCCTGATGTCCAGCCACCTGGTGGCCGAGCTCGACACCCTCTGCGACTACCTGCTGCTGGTCTCCCGGGGCGGCCTGCGGCTGGCCGGGGACGTCGACGAGATCATCAGCGTCCACCTCCTGCTCTCCGCGCCCTCCCACACCGTGGCGTCGGGCCCCGGAGGAGTGCCGGCCGGGCTCGCC
The DNA here is from genome assembly GCF_054783955.1 of Streptomyces mayteni. Lineage (NCBI taxonomy): Bacteria > Bacillati > Actinomycetota > Actinomycetes > Kitasatosporales > Streptomycetaceae > Streptomyces > Streptomyces mayteni. The sequence goes on from NZ_BAAGPR010000089.1 coordinate 11,468, forward strand.
CCGCACACCGTGGTGGGCCTCTCCGACGACGGCAGGACGACCAGGGCACTGGTCCGGCCGGGCGGCCGGGTCGACGACGGCTGGGACTCCTGCCCGCCCACCCTGGAGGAAGTGGTGCTCGCCTACCTGGAGCACGGAGACTCCCGGCCGCTGATCAGCCCCCACTCACACGTTCCCGGCAGCGGCGCGGAGGTGGCGGCGTGAGCGCGATGACCGCCGCCACGGGGCGGCACGCGCCGTCCGACATCCCGCGACAGCCGGCGCCGGCCCGCCGGTTCTGGCCGCGCGGGATGCCCTGGCTGGTGTGGCGCCAGCACCGCGTGGCGTTCCTGCTCCTCACCCTCGGCGCGGCCGCCTTCACGGCGTTCCTGTGGTGGCGCGGAGTCGCCGTCCACGAGGCGATGCGCGCGGTGCGGGCCGGAACCGCCTCGCCGGACCAGGACGCGGTGATCGAGACCGGCTACCGCGACCTCGGCGGGCTCGGCGGCGCCCTGTCCACCCTGCCGCTGCTCGTCGGCGTGTTCGTCGGCGCGCCGCTCTTCGCCGGCGACCTGGAGACCGGCACCGCGAAACTGGTCGGGACGCAGTCCCGGAGCCGGGCCGACTGGGTCTGGTCGAAACTCGGCATGGCCGCCGTCTTCACCGCCGCGGCCGCCGCGTCCACCGGGCTCGCGCTCCGGAACCTGTGGTCCCCCCTGGCGACGCACTGGGCCGACAACGCCGACTTCACCAGCGCGGGCGGCTTCGACACCACCGGGCCGGTGGCGGTCGCCATGGCCCTGCTCGGGCTCCTGACCGGCGCCACCGCGGGACTCCTCGTCAAGCGCACCCTCCCCGCGATGGTGATCACCCTGGTCGCCCTGCTGGCGCTGCGACAGGCCTGGTCCTCGGTCCGGATGGAGTTCGCCGACACCCTCACCAAGACGACCTCGGGCGGCCGGTTCACCTCGGAGGACGTACCGGAGATCCCGTCGAGCGCGCTGGAGATCGACTACTCCTACCTCGCCGCCGACGGCTCCCCCCTCGGCTGGAGCACCTGCACCGACGCCGTCGACATGAACTCCTGCCTCGGCGAGACCGGCGTGGTGGGCTGGGCGGTCGAGTACCTGCCCTACTCCCACCTCGGCGGCATGCAGTGGACGGCCGCCGCGGCGCTCTGCGCCGTACTCGCCCTCACCGCCGCGGTGACCGCGGGCGCCGCCAGGCGCGCCCTGCGCTGACGCTGTCGGCAGGGCCTAGCGGAGGTCCCGCTTGCCGTAGCGGATGTTCACGGCCGTGACGGTGGAGGCCAGGCTGATCAGCCGCGCCGGGGTCAGCCGGCCGTAGTGGGTCGGCGCGGCCGACTCGGTCGGCCGCTGCCGGGCCACCGGGCACCCCACGATGTCCGGCAGGGTCAGCTCGCGCCGGCCCGCGTCCAGCGAGAGCTCGGTGAACGCCGTGAAGCTCAGGGCGCCGTGCGGGCTGTGCCTGCCGGTCTCGTAGAGCAGGCCGATCTCGCCCGACGGCAGCAGCGTCAGGTCCGAGTAACCCGCCCTGGCCGGCGTGATCACGGTGCCGACCGTGTGCCAGGTGCGGCCCTCGTCGTAGGAGGAGCGGATCGTCATGATCCGCCGCCGGCTGCCGGCCTCGCCGGGGCGGGTGGGCGCCGACAGCAGCACCCGGTCGCGGTCGTCGCCCACGTCCGTCGCGGTCAGCCGTAGCAGTGAGCCGGAGACGGGCGGCGTGTCCAGGTCCCGCACCTCACGGAACCCGGCCGAGGTGAAGCTCTCGCCCGCGTCCTCGCTGTACGCCGCGAGCCGCGTGTTGTCCAGGCCGCGGGCGTTGATGTACAGCGTGCCGTCCACCCGCTCCACCACGGAGAGTTCGGCCGGGTTCGGCAACTCCTCGACCGTCTCCCAGACGGCGCCAAGCCGCCAGCTCAGGCCGCCGTCGTCGCTGTAGTACAGCTGGCCGCCCGACCTGTCGCCCGTCGTGTCGTGGTCGCCGGCCACCACCAACCGGCCGGCGTGCTCACCGCGTTGCAACTGGATCCCGTGCCCGGGACCGACCGAGATCCACGTCCAGGACGTCGGCTTGAGACCGCGCAGCGGCGCGCCCGCCTGCCAGGTCAGGCCGTCGTCCTCCGAGTGCAGCAGACCGAGCGAACGCGGCCCCCGCGAACGGACGTCGTCCGGCTTCGGCGTCCACGTGTTGTACGCGTACATCAACGAGACCCGGCCGCTCTCCGCGTCGACCACCGGCACCGGGTTGCCGTAGCCGCCGGCGTCCAGGTCGCCGCGCAGCACCGTCAACTCCCCCCAGGTGCGCCCGCCGTCCGTCGACCGCCTGACGACCAGGTCGATGTCGCCGATGTCCGCGCAGTCCGCGACCCTGGCCTCGGCGAATGCCAACAGCGTGCCGGCCGTGGTGGTGACGATCGCCGGTATCCGGTAACAGGCGTAGCCCTCGGTGTCGTGCCGGAACGGCTGGCTCAACGACCGCTCGGGCGGCGGGGTGTTGCGCGGCGTGGCCAGCGCCGACGGCGGCGCGGTGAACATGATCGCCCACACGGCCGTGGCAAGCAGTGTGATCCGTGTCGTCCGAGCACGAGCGCGTATGGGCATGCGGGGGAGGGTACGGACGTTCGGCGAACGGACGGTTACCAGTTCGTTATCCCGCGGGGGGCCGCCGGTCCCCACGTCTTCGCGCGTCTGCGACGATGGGGCTGTGAGTGAGCAGCAGTCGTTCTATGACCGGGTCGGTGGCGAGGAGACTTTCCGCAAGCTCGTCCACCGCTTCTACGAGGGCGTGGCCGAGGACCCGTTGCTGCGCCCCATGTACCCCGAGGAGGATCTGGGCCCCGCCGAGGAGCGGCTACGGCTCTTCCTCGTCCAGTACTGGGGCGGCCCCCGCACCTACAGCGACAACCGAGGCCACCCGCGCCTCCGGATGCGGCACGCCCCCTTCCAGGTCGACCAGGCCGCCCACGACGCGTGGCTGCGCCACATGCGGGCGGCGGTCGACAGCCTGGGCCTGCCGGCCGAGCTGGACGAGGAGCTGTGGCGCTACCTGACGTACGCGGCGTTCTCGATGATCAACACGTGACCGGCCTGCCGGCCTGAGCGCCCCGAAGGGGCGCCCAGCCCCATGAGACGGCTCGCACAGCGCACACAAGTGCACACTTCCGTAAGGCGGTGTCCGTGACGGAGGCCAGCGCCACTCGTGAGCCGGTGGCCAGCACCGACCACGGGCAGACCATCGCGATAGTGGTCGGCCCGGCGGACGCCCTGGAGCTGGAGGAACTGCGTGCCCTGGCCGCCTACCGGGAACGGCAGGCCAGCGGTGACGAGTCCGGCGTTCCGCATGACGAGGCGTTCCGGTACGTGTTCGGCTCCGATACCGCGTGAACGTCGAGCTGCGGCCGGCCCGAGTGGTTCGGTGAGGAAGACCTCTCTGGACGTCCGACCGGCCCTCGCCCGGCTACGGGAGGCCGGCCTTTGGCTGGGCATCGCTGGGAATCAGACGGTCCGGGCCGGTGGCATGCTCCGGGAGCTGTTCGCCAGCGACGTGGACCTGATCGGTACCTCGGACGACTGGGGAGCGAGCAAGCCGGACCCGACGTTCTTCGAGCGGGTGGTGGAGGTCGTGCCGGTGCCAACGGCGGAGACGCTGTACGTCGGAGACCGGCTCGACAATGACATCTGGCTCGCCACCGAGGCCGGATTCCGCACGGCACTCATCCGCCAAAGGCCGTGGGGAACCATCCAACAGCACGATCCGGAAGCAGCCCGGCTGCCGACGATGCGGATCGACTCGCTGGCCGAACTGCCCGAGCTGATCGCGAGGTTCAACGCGGCAGGGCGCTGATTCCAGGAGGGCGACGGGCACGCGGGGCTGTCCGCTGTTCCCGCCCGAAGTGCTCCGGCCGGCAGGCCGGTCACGCGGCCACAGCCTGGACTCTGCTGAGGCTCGATACCGTTCCTCACCTCGCGTTGACACGCGGCACGTATGGATGGCCCGGCTCGATAGGCTGGGCCGTATGTCTCACGCTCCGATTCGTGTCCGTTTCGCCCCCTCGCCGACCGGGATGTTCCACGTGGGCGGGGCCCGGTCCGCTCTCTACAACTGGGCTGTGGCGCGACAGCGCGGCGGGGCGTTCGTTCTGCGGATCGAGGACACCGACGCGGCGCGGAATCAGCCGCAGTGGGTCGAGGGGATCATCGGCGCGCTGGCGTCGATCGGCATCCATGCCGAGGACCCGGCCTTCGAGGGGCCGTACTTCCAGTCGCACAACGCTGACCGGCACCGCGAGGCCGCCCAGCAGTTGCACGCGGCGGGGAAGGCGTACTACTGCGACTGCACGCGCGAGCAGGTGAAGGAGCGCACGGGTTCTGAGCACCTGGGGTATGACGGGTTTTGCCGGGAGCGCGGGCTTGAGGCAGCGTCGGGGCGGGCGTTGCGATTCCGGACGCCGGATGAAGGGGAGACCGTCGTGGTCGACCTGGTCCGGGGGAAGCCGGCGTTTCCGAACGACGCGATCGAGGACTTCGTGATCGCGCGTGGGGATGGGTCGCCCGTCTTTCTGATCGCCAACGTGGTCGATGACCTGGACGAGGGGATCACCCAGGTGATCCGTGGCGAGGAGCATCTGTCGAACACGCCGAAGCAGCAGCTGTTGTGGGAGGCGCTGGGGGCGAAGGCGCCGGTGTGGGCGCATCTGCCGGTGATCGTGAACGAGAAGCGGCAGAAGCTGTCGAAACGGCGGGACAAGGTGGCGCTGGAGGACTACCTCGCTGAGGGCTATCTCCCCGACGCGATGGTCAACTACCTGATGCTGCTGGGGTGGGGGCCGGGAGACGATCGCGAGATCCGGCCGTATACGGAGCTCGAGCAACTGTTCCGGATCGAGGACGTGAACACCTCGGCGGCGTTCTTCGACGTCAAGAAGCTGAGGGCGTTCAACGGCGAGTACATCCGGGCGTTGGCACCCGAGGGGTTCGTGGCCGCCTGCGCGCCGTGGTTGAAGGCTCCCTATGCCCCGTGGGCGCCCGACGGGTACGACCAGGGGGTGTTCGAGACGGTCGCGCCGCTGGCCCAGACCCGGGTGGCGGTGCTGTCGGAGATCACGTCCTACGTGGACTTCCTCTTCCTGGACGAGCCGGTGCACGACGAGGCGTCATGGAACAAGGCGATGAAGGCGGGGGCCGCTGAACTCCTCGGCGATACCCGGCGGGAGTTGGCCGCCGTCGACTCGTGGGCGGCGGAGCCGTTGCGGGCCACGCTGGAGACCGTGGCCGCGAACCACGGACTGAAGCTGGGCAAGGCCCAAGCCCCTGTCCGCGTCGCGGTGATGGGCCGCACGGTCGGGCTTCCGTTGTTCGAGTCGCTGGAGGTGCTTGGCCGGGCCCGGACGCTGGCCAGGCTGGACGCGGCCCAGGAACGCCTGGCCGCCCAGTAGACGGCCTCAGGCCGAGACCTGGTGCAGCAGCCGGTTCCAGGCGTCGGCGAAGTAGGCACGGTCAAAACGGACGAGGGCGTCGTAGGCGGTCTTCATGTCCGCTTCGGATGCGGCGGCTCGATCGTAGATCTGCTCGCGGAGGCGGGTGAGGTCAGGAGCAGGCTGCTGGGTGAGGTGGGCCAGATCACCGAGACCGGCGGTGGGCCGTATCAGACAGGGCAGCCCGAGCAGGAGGGCTTCAGCCGCACAGCGGCTCCAACCTTCCCGCATGCGGGGCATGAACACGCCCACGTCGCAGGCCCTCAGAAGCCGCAGGTAAGGGGCGCGCGGCAGGTCGTAGTGGGCACTCGTGGAACGGATGGTGTTGCTGCCCGTGGTGATGACACGGACTCGGGGGTCATTCCGGAGGGAGGCGGCCACTGTCTCGGTGCCTTTCCAGTGGACGGCCTTCCCGGCATAGACGGCGATGGTGTCGGGAGCGAGCCCGAATTCGTCGCGGCACGACTCGCGGTTGAGGGCGCGGGCATGGTCGATCTCCGTGGTGTCGAAGGCGTTGTAGACGATCTGTGCATTCGGTACGCCACGTGCACGCAAGAACCGTGCCCAGTACGGGGCGACGCAGACTACCGCGGCGCACTGGGGAAGGACAGCGAACAGACGCTTCCACAACACCGCTTCGATAGGAGAGGAGTCGTGTTGAAGAGGTTCGTAGTGGTGGAAGACGAAGACGGTGCGGGCACGCATGCGCGGAGTGAAGAGCAACAGGCTCACGTCGTCCCAGACCATGAGTCCCGGCTGATGTTCCAGGGCGCGGATGGTGGGGGCAAGGCGGGCCAGGTGCCGAAGCTTGCGCCAGCGGCGGATGCGGTAGGTGCGCTTGTAGTCGCGGACGGTTCGCCACTCGACGCGATCGGCGGTGGCGTCGTGGAGCATGCGCAGGTAGGCCCGGCCTCCGGTACGGCCCACCGGGTTCATGGAGTGGGCGACGATCCTCATGCGTGGGCTTCCCTGCCGTGCTGGTGGTAGCGCTCGTATTCGGCACGGAGTAACGAGCGGGCGGCGTTGAGTTGGGTGTTGGGGGAGCGGGAGGTCTCGGCAAGCGGCAGGTAGAACTCCGTCAGTGCGGCGACGAACTGCGCGCGGCGGTTGATGTTCGGCGAGTTCCGCAGGTCGCGGAGGTTGTGGATGCGGTCGGCGAGCCGGACGAGCAAGAGCTCGGGGTCGAGTCTGGCTGTCTTGGCACGCCAGGCCGCTTCGTCGCCGTGGCGCTTGCCGCGTTGTGCCAAGCGATGGTCCGGAGTCATGGCCCGGAGATGTTCGACGAAGTACTGACCGAGGTGCGTGGTCAGCAGTGGTTCGGACTCCGGTGAGATCTCCAGCGCGTCATGCAGGAGGCCGAGGAGGAGTGTGTCGGGGCTAGTGACTGCGAGTTCGACTCGCAGGAGGGCAACGACGGCGAGTGGGTGGTGGATGTAGGGGGTGCCCTGGTCGCGGAAGTGACCCGAGTAGACACTGATCGCCAGCGTGGCGGCTTTCCGAGCGCGGGATTGATCGGTGTTGGGCCAGGCGGCGGCGCCGAGGAGGTGCAGGATGGCGGGCGGCTCAGTGATGGGTGTGAACATGGCTCACCTTTCGCCGGTCGCTGACTCGGCGCGGCGGGGGAAGGGGATGTGGTCGGCGATCAGGAGGGTGTCGCCGATGGCGAGGGCGTCCAGGCCGAGTTCGGCTGCTGCGTGGACCGCCTGCTCGGCGGTGCGCAGGATGGGGGCGCCCTTGTGGTTGAACGAGGTGTTCAGCAGGAGCGGCAGGCCGGTGCGTTCGTGGAAGTTCTCCAGTAGCGGGCGTAGGCCGGCGTGGTCGGCGGCGACGGTTTGGAGGCGGGCGGTCCCGTCGTGGTGGACAACCGCGGCGATGCGATCGGAGCGGCAGCGGCGGGCGATGGAGACACGGTTCATGAACGGGTCTCCACCGGTCACGAACCAGTCGGCGGCGTGTTCGGCGAGTATGGCCGGGGCGAAGGGGCGGTAGGCGGCTCGCTGCTTGATCGAGTTGAGGCGGTCGCGGGTGTCCGCGCGACCAGGGTGGGCGAGGATGGAGCGATGCCCCAAGGCTCGCGGGCCGAACTCCATAGGCCCCTGAATCCAGCCGACGACACGGTGTTCGGCGAGTAGGGCGGTGACAGCGGGCACGAGTTGGGGGCCCAGGTTCGGAAAGGTTCGGTACCCGCTGGGATGGGCGGACACAGTGCCGGGTTCCGGCCCCCAGGCAGCGTCGGTGGGGACGGGGAGGCGGGGTTGGCCGAGTTGGTAGTGCCAGGCATAAAGGGCCGCGCCGAGAGCGGTTCCGGCGTCGTGCGGGGCCGGGGCGACGAAGAGGGTACGGAATCCCGCATCGGCGGCGAGGTGGCCGTTCAGGTGCGAGTTCAGAGCGCATCCGCCGGAGAAGACCAGGGAGTCGGCGCCGGTGACGCGTTGTAGGTGCCGGGCGACATGTGTGACGGCCTGGGCGAAGACTTCCTGGACGGCCGCAGCCAGGTCCGCGCGTTCGGCTTGCGGGGCGGCGGTGACACCGGCTGCGGTCCAGCCGCGCCCTCCGAGCGTAAGCGGGGTGTCGGTGTCGGCGGAGCCCAGCGGGTGCGGGATGCGCACCTCGCCGCCCCCGCCGAGGCGGATCAGCGTGCGGACTTCGTCGCGTAGGCGGCCGGGGTCGCCGAGGGCGGCGAGCGCCATCATGCTGCCCTCCGGTTCGTCGCCGGGCGGGACGATGCGCAGCGCGAGGTTGCGGTAGAAGTGGCCGAGCGAGGCGTGAACGCGGCGTGGGCCGGCAGAGCCGTAGGTGATGGTCGGCATGGCCTGGTGGATCCGGTCGATCCGGTCCGGGCGCAGGTCGTAGCCGGTGATGCGTTCGCGTCCAAGGCCGAAGTCACTGCCAAGGGAGGATCCGCCGGCATCGATGACCAGTCCGGCGGCGCGATCGTGACCGGAGAGCAGATAGCCGGCCATGACGTGGGCGGTGTGATGGGAGATCAGGTGGAGTCGCTTGCCCAACGGGGCTGGCAGTAGGGCGGCAAGCTCCTCGCCCTCTTGGGCGAGCCACCATCCGGCGGCCGGGGTGGGGCGCATAGAGGGTGTCCATACGGCGTCCACGTCGTCCGGCCCGATGCCTGCGGCGTCCAGGCACCAGGCGAGCGCGTCGATGGGGGCGGTGAGGGTGGCTTTGCGGTTGTGCTGCTGGCGGTGGTGTTTGATGCCGCTCCAGCGTTCTTCTTCGGCGGCGTACAGACGGTCGTCGACGATCAGAGCGGCGGAGGAGTCGTGATGGAAGTTCAGGCCGAGGACTGCGGGCATGGTCCGATGCCTCCGGTCAGGCTGCGTCGATCGAGGCGGGAAGCGGGGCAGGGATGACGGGCGAGCCGGAGTCGGTGTACTCGTGGCACTTGACGCAGAAACGGTAGTGGTGGTGGCGGGGCGCGAAGACCTTGGTCGCGAAGTCGTCGTCCCAGATGGTGAACTCGCTGTCGTCCTTGGCCATCGCGTTGAAACAGCGGTAGCAGGACCCGTCGAGTTCGATCATCAGGTGCTGGTCGAGATTGCTGGCGCACAGTCCGCGCAGGACATTGGCAGGCTGGCCCACGTCGATGTGATGGACGTGGTTGGTGACATGGATCGCCCCGTGGCTGGCGCACAGTTCGGCGAGCCGCGTAAGTCGATCTGGATGGATTCCTTCCAGAACGCTGTTGACAACGACCGTCTTGCCGGCGGCCCGGAGGACAGGGACGGTGGCGTGGACCTGCTCGTAGTTATCGTGTTCGTCGTCGCAGCCGATGAGGATCTGGTCGTAGCACTCCAGCGTGGCGTCCAGAAGACGTCGGTTGCGCGCCAGGGTGATGGCGTTGGTGCCCAGCACCATGATCGTGCCCGGGAGGCGTTCGCGGGCGAGACGGCTGAGCGTGGGGAAGTCCCGGTGGACGGTGGGCTCGCCGCCGTTGATGTGCAGTTGCTGGAAGGGGATGGACTCCAGGCGGTCCAGGATGGTCGAGAACCGGGGCAGAGACATGTTCTCGCCCTGGGCGCCGTCGGCGAAGATGCAGAAGTCACAGGACCGGTTGCACTTCGTCGTGATCTTGATCTTGGCGGTTTTAAGGATCCGCCTGCGAACGGCTCCGTTCGGCATCAGGATGACTCCTTGAGAGGCGAAGTGCGTTACACGGCGTGGTGGGTGAAGAAGTCCTCGACCAGGACGTGGTCTCGCTGCCAGTCGGCGAGGACGTCGCGCAGGACGGTGGGTGTCGTGGGGCCGGTGGGCACCAGGTCGGCCATGCGAGCGGCCAGCCGCTGGTCGTGGGTGGTTTCGTCGGCGGCTAGGGACCGCAGGGTGTGGGCGGCGGAGCGTAGTTCCTTGGCCTCGCGGGCGATGAGATACCCGGTCGCGGCTCCGGGCGGCGGCTCGAGGTAGTACAGCCAGCGGGCCACGCGAACGCGGAGCATGCCGGCGGTCATCGTCCAGGCCGTGGCCCGTGCGTCCTCGCTCACATCGGACTCGCCGAGGTCCGAAGGTGGCGGTACGTGACGCAGGGCCGCCTTGAGGGCGGCGTCCGCCGTGCGCAGCAGGTCTTGCGCGGTTGATGCCGGGGTATCCGAATTGACCGCCTGGCGGAGGAAGAAGTCCGCGTATCGCTCCGTGCCTGTGGGACGCCATTGGGTGAGAGCCGCGGACTTACCCGGGCAGCGGGTATGAGTGGCGAGCGCGGCCGCGGCGAACCAGCAGGGCGCGAGGTAGTGCCAGGCGACGCAGTGTCTGCGGTATCCGTGAAGGTCCGCGAGGACGTTGTCGGTGCTGTCGGCGGACAGCCGGTAACGTCCGCCGAGCCGTGCGTTCAGGATCGCCCGATAGAAGCGTTCGTCCTGGTGGCGCCACGGGATCATTTGAGCGTGGGACTTCCAGCGCTGAAGTGTCGGCGTGTGACCGTGGATCAAGGTCCAGGTGGCGAGTTCCGGCGGGGAGACGCGCCGACGGTGGACTTCGGAGACGGTGAAGGTGAAGCCAGGCGGATGTTCCAGCAGCCGTCGGTTGATGGCGGAACGGGAGACGGCGGCGCGGTGCGCGGCGGCGAGGCGCTGGCACCACTCCAGCCAGTCGTCCGGGTGCTGGTCCAGCAGGATCCGCACGTCCAGGTCGGAGTGTGGGGCGAGCAGGTCGGAGCGCTGCCACTTGTGAGTGAGCATGGCGGTCTGGATGCCATGGCGGGCGAGTTCGTACTCGTAGAGGGCGCCAAGGCCCTCGTACAGCGCCGTCGTCGCCATCGGTGCTGACGTCACCGGCCCACCTCCTTGGGCGGGCGGCGGGCAGCGCACGACGAGGCGGCAGTCGTGTTGTCGGCCAAGGGCAGGAGCGGAAGCACGGCAGCCCCTTCGGGCCGTTCCATGCGGTCCCAGCGGAGGTCGTAGTCGACGTAGTGGAAGCCCTGCCAAGCCTTGTTGCTGTCTCGCTCCAGCATCGCGCGGAACAGGTGGGCGAAGGCGTCGACGAGTGTGCCGGAGGTCAGGTGGGGCTTCAGGGGGATGTCGCGGTTGTGCAGGATGCAGGGGCGGGCCACGCCGGTGGGAGTGATCTTGATGCGGTTGGCGTCCGAGCACGTCGCGCAGCTGGAGTTGGAGATGAAGCCGATCGAGCCGGCCCAGCCTGCCGGTTGGAGGTACCGGCCAGGGCTGCGGACGCCGAGGTCGCCCCGGGAGACTTCGCCGGCGTCGGCGAACCACTCCTCCAGTCGGCCTCGGACCTCGGCCTCGGGGATGAACTCGGTGTCGAACAGTGCCTGCGCGGGGCCGATGTTCTGGAGCTCGATGAGACGCACCGCGATGGGCAACTCCCTAGCGAGCTGGGCGACTTGAAGGGCGTCGTCGAGGTAGTTGCGCTGGAGCACACAGTTGACCTTGACTTTCAGGCCCAGCGCCAAGGCGTTGTCGATGGTGGTCCGCGTCTGCCGGGGGTCGCCACCCCCCATGATCGCGGCCGAGCGGGGCGGGTCGAGGCTGTGCAGGCTGACGTTCAGGTATGTCAGGCCGGCCCGTTGGAACTGCTCGATGCTGAGTCCCCTGCGGAGATTGCCATGGCTGGTCATGCCGATTGACGCTCCGCTGCCGAGGCCGCCGGCCAGCGCGGCGATGACGTCGAGGATGTCGGCGCGCAGGGTCGGCTCGCCACCGGAGCAGTGGGCCTTGCGCACCCGCCAGGCACCGGCCTCTCGCGCGATGGCGGCGTAGTCCCCGACGGACAAGGGCCGGTCCTTGTGGCCGTAGTCGGGCATGCAACGGGGCTTGCAGAAGACGCAGTCCAGATTGCACAGCGAGTTGAGTGTGAAGGCGAGGTAGGGGTGGTTGCGGCCGGTTGCGGCGAAGGCCGAGGGCAGTTCATGGTGATCGGCGGCGAGCATCGGTTCAGCCTCCGGGGGATGGTGTGGGAGCCGTCGGTGCCGTGGCCAGGCCGTTCAGGGGCCGTCCGGCGACGTAGCGGTGGAGGTTGTCGACGAAGAACGCCACGGCTTCGTTCATGTATGTGCGCGAAAAGGCAGCGCTCTTGGGGCTGAGCACGACCTGCGGATGCCAGCGAAGCGGGTGGTCCATCGGCAGCGGCCGGGGGTCGGTCACGTCCAGGGCGGCACCGCTCAACTGGCCGTTGTCCAAAGCGCTCAGAAGTGCGGCCTGGTGCACGGTGGCGGCCCGGCCGAGGTTGACGAACAACCCTCTGGGCTTGAAGGCGGCGAAGACTTCGCTGTCGAAGAAGCTGTGCGTCTCCACTGTGGCCGGCAGGAGGTTGACCACCACATCTGCTGTGGAAACGGCTTCCTCGATGTCTTCCGCACGCCGCCAGGTGATGCCATCGGCTTCGTTAGAGGGTGGGGTGCGACGTACACCGACGATGTGCATGCCGAATGTGCGGGCGACAAGGGCGAGATGGGTGCCGATGCTGCCACAGCCGACGATGGTCATCGTGGCGCCCGCCAGGTCGAAGAACTCCGTAGCGAGCTCGTCCTTCCACCATCGGCGGTTCCGCTGAAGGAGCTGGCTGGCGAACAGTCCCCGGGAGAACCCGAGGACCATCCCCATGGCGTGCTCGGCCATCGGGCGACCATGGAAGCCGTAGGCGCGGGTTACGGCGACGCCGGCCTCCTCGGCCGCCACGACGGGCAGGTGGTCCGTGCCCGCCGCTGGCGTGGCGAGCCAGGCAAGGCGCGGAGCCATGGGGAACCAGGCGGGGTGGAAGCGCCAGCCGAAGAACACCTGGGCCTCTGGCAGCTGCTCTGTTACCGTCCTGTCTCCGGCGAAACGAAAGTCGACGGACGGGAACGCGGCTCGCAGTGCGTTCTCGTGCTCGGCGGTCAGGCGCCAGAAGGCGTGCGACGATTCCAGGCAGACGAGCACGACGGGGTTGTTCACCATGCCTCCGTGATGGCCCAGGGAGCGCACTGGGTGAGAGCGACGCGGATCGTCGCGAGGTAGTCGTGCCGGCGGGCCAGGAGGGCAGCGCCCGCGCTGACCAGTTCCTCGCGCTCACGCGGCATCACGGTCAGGGCCCGTTGAATCGCGGTCGCCAGCGATTCGGGGTGGCCCGGTTCCGCCGTGAAGCCGGTGACGCCGTCCAGGACAGTCTGCGTCAGGCCCCCCGCACGGGTCGCGACCACCGGGCCAGCCTGCGCGGCGAAGGCTTCCAGCGGGATCCGGCCGAACGGTTCCACGCGAGAGGGCACGACGACCGCACGCAGTGCCGGGCTGTGCAACCAGCCGCGGACGGCGGGGCTGAAGCGCCCGATGAGCGTGGCGTTCAGGCCGTACTCGCGGATCAGCCCGGCCAGCGATTCCGAGTAAGGGTCCGCGTCGGGTGTGGGGCTGGCCGCGACCAGAACCAGATGCGGCAGACGCACGCGCTGCTGTCGTAGCAGGGCAAGGGCGTGCAGCAGGTCGTCAAAGCCCTTGTCCGGTACGGCTCGGCCCATCGCCAGGAGAAAACCGGCCCGGGCTCGAGGCGGAAGCGGGAGATGAGCCTGCCGTTCGATGCTCCCTTCGTCGGGCACAAGTCCGTTGGGCAAGTCGATGATTGATCGCGACGGGATGCCGTAGGCCGTCTTCAGGTGTCGGCGCATGTGTTCGGAGATCGCCGCGATCCGGCCGCCACGAGAGACAGCGGAGAGCAGGCCGGTCCGCTCCCAGCGGATAAGCGGCCGGTCTTCTGGGCAGGCGAGGGCCGCGGTCGAACGCGGGACCAACAACATGTCCACGCCCTGAGCGACATACTGGGCAAGTCCCAGCGTGGGCACGTCCAGGCCGATCAACAGGCAGCGGCCAGAGCGAGCGGCGACGCCGTTCGTCTCGACAGCGACGAGTCGGCACAGCATGTCGCGGCCACGCGGGGAATCATTGAACCGATGCCCGTCAGCGATGGGCATGATCTCGGCTCCGGTGGCCGACAGCGACTTCACTACCCGCGCGTTCCATTGTGGGTCGTGTCCGGGATGGCCGGCGGGCACATGAGCCGGGATCACCACAAGTCGTTCGGGGGGCAGCAGGCGGGAGAGCGCCGTGAGCATGGCACGGTTGCTGAAGCCCGTGCCGGAAGTGGTCCCGTAAAAGCCTTCATGGAGCGCGACGACGACGCGTGGCGGTGGTGAGGCGGGGGCCATGGACCTGGACGGCTGTCCAGTCCCTTCCCTGCCGGCTACCGAGTTGGAGGTCTCCGAGGTCACTGTGCTGTCCCTTCGGCGTCTGCGACGGTGCGGAGCAGACACCAGGCGCGTGAGGCGTCGGGGCCGATATCCAAAGACCAATCGGCTGTGAGTGCCTGGACGAGGAACAACCCACGACCGTCCTCGGCGTCGTAGTTGGGCAGAGCGGCTTGTGCGCGGTGTTCCGAACGATGCCCCGGCTTGCAGCCACCGTCGGTAACGGTGATCTCGACATCGGTTACGCCCTGTGGCCGGGTCACCCAGTCGACGGCGAGCATCAAGGGCGGACTGCCAGACTGGAACGCGTTGGTGACCAACTCCGTGCCGACCAGCCGGGCTTCGTCGACCAAGTCGCCCGACCCAACACCGACCAGCGCAGCGGAAACCGCGCTGCGGGCCGCGTCGGCCGCCAAGGGGCTGAACGGCAGGTCCATCACGAGACCCCCTATCGGTCGTCGAACCGACAAGCTCTGGTCGGGGACGAACGCGATGCGGGCTCCGGAAGTGTGGATGTTGACGTCCAAGACCCAGCCCTTCTGATCGTGCTGATGGTGCTGCCTCAATGGCGGTGCCATTGCCGCAGGTTCCAGGACAGCCGACGACGGTGAGTCGACGGCAGCCGATCAACCGGTCAACTCGGTCAACTTCCGGGAAGACGCACTTGCCAGGCGTGACGGGTCCATCACCATGGGACAAGGCTTGGGTGAGAAAACCCGCGTGGAACGTTGAGGTGATGAGTCATGGCGCCACGCTCGGGAACGCCGAACGCACTGCTTTCCCAGTGCCTGGTCGAACTGGGATGGAGTCCCAAGGCGCTGGCTCGAAAGCTCAACCGCGTATTCGGCACCGGCACGGTGGCCGAGTCAGCTCCCTACCATTGGCGGGACGCTGGAGCCCTGCCCCGTTCGCCCCTACCGACCATGGCCGCCTACGTGCTGTCCCAGGAACTGGGCCGGGTCGTATCGGTAGCCGAGCTCTGGCAAGGGCGCGCGGTGGACTCCCCGAAGCTGAATCCGGCCGATACTGATCTCACACGTCCCTGGACCGTTCAGGGCTTGCAGGAGATCGTGGAGGACTGGGTGCTGTCAGGAATCGTCGACCGCCGCCAGTTCCTCGCGATCTCCGGCTCCGGGCTGACCGCCGTCGTCTCGCACTACCTTGACGGTACGGCGGGACGGGGAGCATACACGCCGAGCGTGATCAAGGCGCCTGGCCAGGATCCGCTCGTCGATCAGGTGGAGCACAATCTGCCCCTGCTCCAGCTGCTCGACGACGAGCACGGTGGAGCCCGGCACCTGTCCTACGTCAGTGCCCAGTTCCGGGCAGTCGGCCTTCTCCTTCACGAAGGCGGCAACGCCACCGCCGTCACCACCCGCCTGCTCCGGGCCTTCGCCGAGATCGGCCAACTCGCCGGATGGATGGCCTTCGACGCCGCCGACCACGGACTTGCACAGCGCTACTTCGTCACAGCCCTGCGTGCGGCCCACCAAGTCAACGACCTGCCGCTGTGTGCGCACATCCTCGCCGACCTCTCCTTCCAGGCGGCCAGCCGTGGCCACCCGGCTGACGCCATCGCGCTCGGTGAAGCCGCTCGACGGTCCAGCGAGGCGGCTCCTGCCGTGGTCCGCGCCTCGGTGTTGTCCCGGCTGGCGTATGGCTACGCCACCGCGGGACGTGTCACGGACTTCGCACGGGCCCGTGGCACAGCACGTGAACTGATCGAGCGGCGCCATCACGGGGACGAGCCACGGTGGATGTACTACCTCACGGACAACCACCTTGACTGCCAGGCCGGTTACGCGCTCATCCGGCTCGGACGCGCCCAGCAACGCAACGGCGGCTCCGCAACGGCCAAGAGCCTCCTCAACGAGGGCTCAACGCTGCTCTCCGCCGGAGCTCACGCCGTTCCGCGCGGTGATCCAAGCCAGCGGCGAGCCCTCTTCGAGGGTGCCTGGCTCGCACTCGGACACAGCGCTCGCGGGGAGCTGGAACTGGCATGCGAGATCGGCCAGATCGCCGCAGGCCGCCTTGAATCCGTCCGCTCACCTCGTAGCGACGCCCTCCTGCGACAGCTCGCCGCCGACCTCCGGCGTCGCCGCCGCAACCCCTATGTCGACGACTTCTTGCCCGCCCTGGAACGAGCTCTCGCCCAGCACACAACCAGATCTCATTCTCCCGGTTAGAGTCAACGACTATGAGCGGACGCGAGCGCGTGGTCGTCGTGGGGGCCGGGGTGTCGGGGCTCTCCACCGCCGTTGTCCTCGCCGAGGCGGGCGCTGACGTGCATGTGATCGCCGGGGAGTTGCCCGGCGTCACGTCGCTGGCGGCTGGCGCTATGTGGGGACCGTATCTGGTCGAGCCCGAGGACAAGGTGCGCCAGTGGAGTCGGCACTCGCTGAAGGTTTTCCGCGAGCTGGCAACCGACTCTGGCACGGGGGTCCGGCTCACCAATGGCGTTGAGGCATCCAGGAGCGCCGGGGAGCCTCCAGACTGGGCCCCCACGTTGCCGGACTGTCGCGCACTGGAGCTCGCCGAACTGCCTCCCGGATTCGCGTCCGGGTACCGGTTCACCGTTCCCCTGATCGACATGCCCCTCTACCTTGCCTACCTCCGACGCCGTCTCAGGGAGATGGGTGGGACCATCGAGCGACGCGTCCTGCGGTCGTTCGCCGAGGCCGCGCCCGCGACGGCGATCATCAACTGCGCCGGTCTCGGGGCTGCCAGCCTCGTCCCGGATCCGGGGCTGCGACCTATTCGTGGACAGCACGTCGTCGTCACCAACCCCGGCCTGACGGAGTTCTTCTCCGAGGACACCGGCTCGTCGAGTGACCTGCTGTGCATCTACCCGCATGGCGACACGGTGGTGCTAGGCGGCACCGCCATCGACGGCGACGGCAGCCTCAGCACCGACGAGAAAGCAGCCGAGGACATCCTGGCCCGCTGCACGGCCGTCGAGCCTCTACTTGCCCAAGCCCGAGTCCTGGAACACCGCATCGGAACGCGGCCCACCCGTGCCCGCGTCCGGGTGGAAAAAGACCGACTGCCGGAAGGGACGCTCCTCATCCACAACTACGGTCACGGGGGAGCGGGCGTCACTCTCTCGTGGGGATGCGCGGCCGAAGTGCATCGGCTGACAGCCGGCCGGTGACCAGCGATCCACCCGCCCCGGAAGGGGCGGGTGGGCGGCGGAGGGTGGGTGGGGATAGGCCGCCAGGCCGGTTACGCGTTGTCCCAGCGGAAGAGGCGGGCGGAGATCGCGGTGAGGACGGCGGCGAAGACCAGGAGGCCGGCCATGGCCGGGAGGGCCGCGCCGTAGCTCGCGCCGCGGGTGAGGACGTCCTGCATGGACTCGTTGAGGTGCTTCAGCGGCAGCACGTTGGAGATGGTCCGCAGCCACGACGGCATGCCGTCGGTGGGGAAGAAGGAGCCGGACAGGAAGGCCATCGGGAGGACGACGATCTGCAGGGCGCCGTTCGCGGCCTCCTCGGTCTTGGCCCAGGCGCCTATCAGCAGGCCGATCGACATGAAGGCCAGCGTGCCGCAGGCGACCAGCGGCAGGGAGAGCCACCAACTGCCGCTGAGGGAGAGCCCGTAGTAGGGGATGGTGGCGACGCCGATGAAGATGGCGAACTGGAGGAAGGCCATCGCCAGGCTGACGCCGACCCGGGCGCCGATCACCGTCGAGGGGCGGATCGGGGCCAGCCAGAGGCGGCGCAGGATCCGCTTCTTCCGCCAGTTGACCAGCGTGAACGCCGACATGTAGGCGGCGCCGGTGGCTATCGCCCAGCCAAGCAGGCCCGGGGTCAGCTGCTGGATCGGCTTGATGGAGTGGTCCTCGACCTGGTCGGTGGCGAGGGTGAACGCCGGTGGCTGGCCGGTCGCGGCCACGTTGGCGCCCTGCACGATGGACTGCATCAGGCCCTGCACGGTGCCGGCGGTCGTGGCGTCGGCGGCCGAGTAGCGCAGCTCGACCAGGCCGTCGGCGTCCTGCCAGACCACCGCGTCGACGTCGCCCTCGCGGACGTCGTCGAGTGCCTGGTCGCGGTCGCCGGTCTGGATGATCGTCAGGGCGTCGGAGATCGCGGAGCGCTGCTCTGCCGGCATGTCGTCGAGCAGGTCGACGGCGCCGATCTGGACGATCGTGCTGCTCGCCGGGCCCGCGTCGCGCAGCAGCGCGCCGAAGAGGGCCAGGAACATCAGCGGGAAGACCAGGGTGAAGAACACCGCGGTGCGGTCGCGGAGCAGGCCGAGGACCATGGCCCGCGAGAGGCTACGGAACGCGCTCATTCGCGGAACTCCCGTCCGGTGAGGTGGAGGAAGACGTCCTCGAGCGTGTCGACGCCGGTCTCCGCGATCAGGTCGGCCGGGGTGCCGATCCGCAGGATGCGGCCGGCGTCCATGATGGCGACCCGGTCGCAGAGGATCTCGGCCTCGTCCAGGTAGTGCGTGGTCAACACGACCGTGCGGCCCGCCGAGTTGATCTCCCGCAGCAGGTCCCAGAGGTTCCGCCTGGCCTGCGGGTCGAGGCCGGTGGTCGGCTCGTCGAGGAAGACCAGCTCGGGGTCGTGGACCAGGGCGCAGGCGATGGAGAGCCGCTGGGCCTGGCCGCCGGAGAGCTTGTCGTCGCGGACGTCGGCCTTCTCCGTGAGGCCCACGCTCTCCAACATCTCGTCGGCCCGCGCGGTGGACACGCCGTAGAGGGAGGCGAAGGTGTGGATCTGCTCGCGGGCGGTCAGCTTCTCGAAGAACGCCGACGCCTGGAGCTGCACGCCGATCCGCGAGAGCAGCTTCGGGTTACGGGGCCAGGACGACTCGCCGAGGAGCGTCGCGGTGCCCTCGTCGGGCTCCCGCAGCCCCTCGACGATCTCCATCGTGGTCGTCTTGCCGGCCCCGTTGGGGCCGAGGATGCCGTAGAACTCGCCCCGGCCGACCTCGAAGGTCACCCCGTCGACGGCCTGGACGTCGCCGTAGCGTTTGCGTATCCCGTCGACCCTGATCGCGGCCGTGTCGTCTGTCACCCGGTCGATGGTAGTGCCGGGGTTCGAACGTGTTGGCGGCGGTAGGGCGGGGTCAGCCCCGGTAGAGGGTGAGGGTGGTCCAGGCGCCGATGTGCACCCGGTCACCCTCCTGGAGCGGCACGGGGACGAAGGGCTGGATCGGGTCCTCCGCCATGTTGACGGTGGTGCCGTTGGTCGAGTCCTGGTCGACCACCGCCCAGCCGCCGTCGGCCTGTTGGACGAGCATCGCGTGCCGGTGCGAGACGCCAGGGTCCTCCGGCTGGCGGGACAGGTCGATGTCGGGGGACTCGCCGGTGGACTGCCGCCGGCGGCCGATGCTGATCTCCTGGCCGGTGAGCGGCACCTGCTGCTCTGGCGCGTACGCCGGGAGCTGCAACTCGTGGGCCTCGGGCCCCGAGCGGCGCATCATGGCCTGGAAGTACTCGGGGTCGGGGCCGATGGTCACCAGCCAACGCCCGGGCTGCGGCGGCCGCTGCGCCTGCTGGGGAGGCTGCTGCTGGCCAGGGTAGGCCGGCGGCGGAGGCTGCTGCTGGTACTGCCCGGGCATGCCGGGGGGACCGCCGGGGCCGCCGGGCGGCGGCAGCATCCAGTCGCCCTGCGGCGGGGGCTGCGGTGGCTGCTGCTGGAGCTGCTGGTGTGGTTGCTGCGGCATCGGCGGGGCGCTGGGCGCGGCGGCCTGGTGGCCGTACGGGTCGTGCTGCCCCGGGTACTGCGGCGGCCCGCCGGGCGCGGCAGGCGGTATATAGGTGGTCGGCGAGTTCGTCAGGAAGTTGTACCTGCACTCCTCGCAGAACGGCGCCTGCGACTCCCGCGGCGTGCGGCACTGCGGGCACAGCTCGGTGGGCGTGAGGTGCGGCATCGGCGCGGTGGACGGCCCGGCGGGATAGCCGCCCGGCGCCTGCGGCGGCTGCGGCGGGCCCTGGTGCGGCGGGCCCTGCTGGGGAGGGAAGCCGTAGCCGCCCGACGGCGGGGGCGGCGGCAGCTGCTGGCCGCCAGGCCCCTGCGGAGCGCCCGGATAGCCGACGGGGGGCGGCGGCGCGGCGACGGCGGGCGCGAGCATGCGATGACCGCACACCTCGCACCAGTCCTCGGCCATCGACTGATGGCCGTTAGGGCAAGTCGGCATGTGACTGCCTCCAGTTACTCACGTCTACTCACGTCGTCGTCCGCCAGGCCGGGCGGGACTTCCGTCTTCGGGCGTTCCTCCTCAGACGAACAGTACCCGCCGTCGTGCCCGGTACGTCTAGTGTCCGATTCCGCCGCGGCCGGGTCGGCTACCTGGGGACGACCGGGGGGAAGGGGATCACGGCCACCGTCACGTTGTCGTGGCCGCCGGAGTCGAGGGCGTGCCGCACGAGGCCCCTGGCGGTCGCCAGCGGGGCCTGCCTGGCGTGGTCGGGCACCAGCAGCGCCATCTGCTGGCCGGTCTCCGCGTAGTTCCACAGGCCGTCGGTGCACACGACGACCACGCCTGGACGGTCCGGCTTGAACGAGGCCGTGTGCGGCTCGATCTCCTGCGCGTCGGCGCCCAGCCAGGCGGTGATGGCGTGCGCGCGGTGGTCGGCCATCGCCTCGGCCTCGGTGAGCAGCCCGGCGGCCACCATCTGGGCTGCCCACGAGTCGTCCTCGGTGAGCCGCGCGGCCGCCGCCCCCGGCTCCTCGGGCACCCAGTAGGCGCGGCTGTCCCCGATCCAGCCGACCGTGAGGGTGGCGCCCGCGGTGACGGCGCTGACGATCGTGCAGGCGGGGGAGTTGCGGCCCGGCTCGGGCTCGGTGCCGTGCGCCAGCGCGGCCACCGCGGTGCCGGCGGTGAGCAGCGCCTCGTGCATGGCCTGCGGCCCCGAGACGCCGCGGGGCAGCGCGCCGCGCAGGAAGTCGCGGGCGGTGCCGGCGGCGGCGGCCGACGCCTCGTCCGGGCGGGTGGAGGAGGAGACCCCGTCGCAGACGACGGCGACCACGGCCTGCTGGCCGTCGGGCAGCGTGACGACGTCGACGGCGAACGCGTCCTCGTTGCGGTGGTGGCGCAGCCCGATGTCGCTGACGGCGGCCACCCCGGCGAGCTCCCGTTCCACATGGTCCCGGGAGTTCGCGGGTCCGTGCCCGCACCCGGTGCACTGGCCGTCGGCGTCCACGTACCCATTACCGCACACCGGGCAGCCGGCGCCACCGGGCGCCGCCGGCGACGCCGGCGGCGGGGCCGGCACGGCGAC
>NZ_BAAGPR010000090.1:0-32699 GCF_054783955.1 Streptomyces mayteni
CCCGGTTACATTCCGAACCCGGAAGCTAAGCCTGCCAGCGCCGATGGTACTGCATGGGGGACCGTGTGGGAGAGTAGGTCGCCGCCGGACAATTTTTATACGAGTAGGGCCCGTTGGGAAACCAACGGGCCCTATCTGTTTTTGTGGGCCTTCGCGAGGAGGGCATCCGCACGATTCTCTGGGACGATCCGTTCATGGGCCCGAAATCAGTGTCGTTGCGGAGGATCGAACTCACCGACTGGCGTGACGTTCATTCGTGGGCTTGCCTCCCTGAAGCCTGCCGCTTCCAGCCCTGGGGGCCGAACACCGAGGAGCAGACACGGGCCTTCGTCCTCTCGGCGGCCGAGGGGTGGGCCCACAGGCCTCAGCGGAGGTTCGCCTTCGTGGCCCGCTTCGAGGGTGCCGTCGTGGGCATGGGAGAACTGCGCATCCGCAGCGTCGAGCACCGTCAGGGCGAGATCGCCTACATCGTTCACCCGAAGCTGTGGGGAGCGGGCCTGGGCACCGCGATCGGCGCGGAGCTCCTTCGGCACGGGTTCGGGCGCTGGGGCTGCACCGCGTCCACGCGAGCTGTGATCCACGGAACCTCGCGTCAGCCCAGGTCCTTCGCAAGCTCGGCATGACCCGTGAGGGTCGGCACCGGCACACTGCCCTGATCCGGGACGGATGGCGAGACTCCGAGATGTTCAGCATCCTCGAAGACGAGTGGCGCTCGCCCTCCTCGCCGCCTCCCGCCGATGTGCCCGACCATCACAACTGAGGCAACCGCCTTCAGAGCGGCCGGGTCAGAGCCGGCCGGTGGCCTTGAGGGTGAGGTAGGCGTCGGCGAGGGCGGGTGGCAGGTGTTCAGGAGAGGCCTCGACGACCGTGACGCCCAGGGCGCGGAGGCGTTCCGTGGTGTGCTGGCGTTCGATCTCGTGGCGGGCCGCGGCGGCCGCCTCGTAGACGCCGGGGACGGTGCCGCGGGCGTGCGACAGCTCGGCGATCCTGGGGTCGCCGACCGAGGCCACCACGACCGTGTGGCGTCGGGTCAGGCGCGGCAGCACGGGCAGCAGGCCGCTCTCCACGGGGGCGCTGTCGAGGCCGGTGAACAGCACGACCAGCGAGCGGCGCGGCGCGCCGGCCAGGGCGGCCGTGGCCATCGCCCGGGTGTCGGTCTCGATCAGCTCGGGCTCCAGCGGGGTCATCGCGCGGACCACCGAGGGCAGCAGGTCGCCGCCGGTGCGGCCGCGGACCGAGGCGCGGACCCGCCGGTCGAAGGCGAGCAGGTCGACGCGGTCGCCGGCCTGGGAGGCCAGCGCCGTCAGCAGCAGGGCCGCGTCCATGGCGGCGTCGAGTCGGGGGATGTCGCCGACCCGGCCGGCCGAGGTGCGGCCGGTGTCCAGGACCAGCAGCAGGTGCCGGTCGCGCTCCGGGCGCCAGGTGCGGACCGCGACCGCGGACTGCCGGGCGGTGGCGCGCCAGTCGATGGAGCGGACGTCGTCGCCCGGCACGTACTCCCGGAGGCTGTCGAACTCCGTGCCCTCGCCGCGCGTCAACACCGTGGTGCGGCCGTCGAGTTCGCGGAGCCTGGAGAGCTTGGCCGGCAGGTGCTTGCGGCTGGTGAACGGGGGCAGCACCCGCAGCGTCCACGGCACGGCGTGGCCGCCCTGGCGGGCGGCGAGGCCAAGTGGGCCGTGGGAGCGGATGGTGACGCGGACCGGGCGGTGCTCGCCGCGCCTGCTGGGGCCGAGCACCGTGGTGAGCCGGCGCCGTTCGCCGGCCGGCACGTCGACCCGGTGCCGCGACGCGGCGTACGAGGTGCCTGGCCGCCAGGCGCTCGGCGCCCAGGCGTCGCGGAGCTCGGCGCGCAGCGGCCGGCGGGAGGCGTTGGTGACGGTGAGGTCGACCGCGGCGTCCTCGCCGAGCCGGACGCTGGTGGCGCCGCTCCTGGTGAGCAGCAGCGGACGCACGGGCGCGGCGAGCGCCAGGTCGACGAGGACGCCGGCGAGCAGCGGCAGGGCGACGGCCAGGATCCCCGTCCAGCCGGGGAGCAGGCCGGCGACCAGGGCGCCGAGCGCGGCGACCAGCGCGGTGCGGCCGGTGAGCGCCATCAGCGGGGGACCGGGACGCGGGCCAGGAGGCCGGTGAGGACGCCGTCCGGGGTGATGCCCTCCATCTCGGCCTCCGGGCGGAGCCTGATCCGGTGCCTGAGGGTGGGCAGGGCCAGCGCCTTGACGTCGTCGGGGATGACGTAGTCGCGGCCGGAGAGCCAGGCCCAGGCGCGGGCGGTGCCGAGCAGCGCGGTGGCGCCGCGCGGCGAGGCGCCGATGGCCAGCGAGGGCGACTCGCGGGTGGCGCGGCAGAGGTCGACGACATAGCCGGCGATCTCGGGGGCGACGGTGACCTTGGCGGCGGCCGCCCGGGCGGCGGCGAGCTGCTCGGCGCCGGCCACGGGGCGGACGCCTGCCGTGGTGAGGTCGCGCGGGTCGAATCCCGCGGCGTGCCGGGCGAGGATGTCGATCTCCTGCTCGCGGCTGGGCAGTTGGAGGTTGAGCTTGAGGAGGAAGCGGTCGAGCTGGGCCTCGGGCAGCGGGTAGGTGCCCTCGTACTCGATCGGGTTCTGGGTGGCCGCGACCATGAAGGGTTCGGGCAGCGGCCTGGGGAGGCCGTCGACGGAGACCTGGCGCTCCTCCATGGCCTCGAGCAGCGAGGCCTGGGTCTTGGGCGGGGTGCGGTTGATCTCGTCCGCCAGCATCAGGTTGGTGAAGACCGGTCCCGGCTGGAAGGAGAACTCGGCGGTGCGGGCGTCGTAGACCAGCGACCCGGTGACGTCGCTCGGCATCAGGTCGGGGGTGAACTGCACGCGCTTGGTGTCGAGTTGGAGCGCGGTGGCCAGGGTGCGGACGAGCAGGGTCTTGGCGACGCCCGGCACGCCTTCGAGGAGGACGTGGCCCCGGCACAGCAGGGCGACGACCAGGCCGGTGACGGCGGCGTCCTGGCCGACGACGGCCTTGCCGATCTCGGCCCGCAGTGCCTCGAGGGCCTGGCGAGGGTCGCCGATGTCGGTGCCTGGGGTGTCGGTGCCTGGGGTTGGGGCGGTCACGGCGTCGAACCCTTCTGGTCGATTGAGGGGGGTCGGTCGGGTGCGGAGGTCTGGTGGGGGGAGACGCGGCGTTCGAGGGCGTCGAGCGCGTCGGCGAGGCTGACCAGGTCGCGATCGTCGGTGGGGGGCGGTCCGAACAGCAACTCGTGGACGGCGGCCGCGGGTTCGCCGGCGTGGGCGGCGACGGCGGCGGGCAGCGCCTCGGGGGTGTGGGCCGCGGACGGCGGGACGCCGACCAGGGGGGCGAGGCGGCTGCGGGTGGCCGTGCGGAGGGCGTCGGCGGCGCGGTCGCGGGCGCCGGCCTGGTGGTAGAGGCGGGCGCGGCCCTCGGTGGTCTCGGCGGCGTGGACGACGACCGGCAGCGGCTCGGTGACGACCGGGCCGAGCCGGCGGGCGCGCCAGAGGGCGGCGAGCAGCGCGGCGATGAGGAGTTGCAGGGTGGCCCAGCGCCAGCCGGGGTGGAGGAGGTCGAGGAGCGCCCGCTGGTCCTCGGTGGCCGGGGCCTCCTCGGCGGTGGGCAGGTACCAGACGAGGTGGGGGCGGCTGCCGAGGAGTTGCAGGGCGAGGGCGGCGTTGCCGTACTCGGCCAGCTGTTCGTTGTGGAGGGGGTCGGCCGCGCCGAGGAGGACGGTGTCGCCGGCGCCGGTGCCGGTCGGGAGCACGGCGAGGGTGGGCATGCCGGCGGCCTGGTAGCAGCCGGTGGCCTCGGCCGGGATCTGGTAGCGGTGGCCGCCGAGGAGGGCGCTGCCGGCGCTGGTTGCGGCGGGCAGTTCGCAGTCGGCGGCGCGCTCCTGGACCGGGGGCGGGAAGGCGTCGACCGTGGCGGTCGGGGCCAGGTCGGCGACGGCGGCCGGGCCGGGGGCGACGAGGACGGTGCGGCCGCCGGATTCGGCGGTGGCGCGGGCGACGGTGTCGCGGATGCCCGCGGTCAGGGCCTCGGGGTGGGCGACCAGCAGGGTGGTGTCGGGGCCCGTCAGCTCCGCGGCCTCGGCCGCGGTGGTGACGAGCGTGGTGTCGACGCCGTGGTCGGCGAGGAGTTGGGCGATCGCGCGGCTGCCGGTGGGGGCGGCGGAGCGCGGGTCGAGGGGCGCGGTGGAGCCGGCGCCGAGGAGGGCGAGCAGGAGGCCGGTGACGGCGAGGGCGCCGGCGCCGAGGAGGAGGCCGCGGCCGCGGCGCCAGAGGCGGCGGGCGTCGGGGGAGACGGCGGTGGTGGCGGTGGTGGCGGTGGTGGCGGTGGTCATCGGGCCGCCCGGGCGCCGGTGAGGGTGGTGAGGTCGGGGCGGGTGGCGGCGAGGCGCTCGTCGAGGTCGCGGAGCCTGGCGTGGTCGGCCGGTCCCGCGGGGCGTCCGCCGTAGGTGACGCCGTCGAAGGTGCTGGCGGCGGCGCGGAGTTCGGCGGCCAGGGTGGGCAGCGGGCGGGCGGCCTCGGTGGCGGCCTCGGTGGCGGTGCGGCCGGGCCGTGGTTCGAGCAGGGCGCGTTCCTCGAGGGCGCGGACGATGGCCCGCAGCCGCTCCTGGACGGCCTCGGCCCAGCGGCCGGCGGCCGCGTGCTCCTCGGCGGCGGCCCGGTGTTCCGCGGCGGTGCGGGGCCGGTCGTCGAAGAGGCCGCCGGTGGAACGGGGGCCGGTGGCGTCGCGCAGGGCGCCGAGGCGCAGTCGCAGCGCGACGAGCAGGGCCGTGACGAGGACGGCGATGACCAGCAGGCCGAGCCAGCCGCCCGGGGTGTGGAAGGCGACGTCGTCGAGGACACCGAAGACGTGGTCCCAGATCCAGTTCCAGACGCGGCGGGGCAGGCTGGGTTCGTGCTCGGCGTAGGCGGGTTTGGACAGCTCGCGCCGTGCTTCGCGGGCGGCCTCGTCGCGGTCGACGGCGATGGGCGGGGTGGGGTCCTCCGCCCGCCGCCGCGCGATCGCCGTGAGGGGCGACGGCACGGCGTCAGTTCCCCGGCGCGGGGGCGTCGCCCAGGCCGGCCGCGCGGGCGAGCTCGATGTCGAGGGCCTCGCGGCGGATGCGCTGGTCGATGTAGAGGAGGGCGGTGACGCCGGCGCCGACGGGGAGGGTGATGGCGGAGGAGAGGACCGCGCCGATGCCGGAGATGGCCAGGTAGGTCCAGGACATGTCGGTGAGGCCGCCCTCGAGGAAGCCGCTGCCGCCGCCGGCGACGACCTCGGCGACGATCGTGGCGGGGAACTCGATGATGCCGCCGACGATGGTGAGCAGCACGACGATCAGCAGCTGGATGCCGAAGACGCGCCACCAGGAGCCGGTGACCAGCTTCCAGGAGCGGCGCAGCGCGGCGATGACGCCCTGGCGTTCCAGCATCAGGGCGGGGGCGGCGAGGGAGAGCTGGATCCAGAGCCAGACGGCGAGGAGCAGGCCCCCGATGGCGCCGAGGGCGATGAGGAGGTCGGAGCCGGCGAGGGCGCCGAGGAGTATGGGCGCGGCCACGCCGAGGCCGGCGATCAGCGGCACGAGGAGCACCAGGCCGAGGAGGCGGAGCAGGCGGCCGCGGGAGTCCTGCCACGCCTCGCCGACGGTGACGCCGCGGCCGATGACGGCGCGGCTGACGACGATGGTGAGCAGGGCGGTGGCCAGCACGTTGCCGAGGAGGGAGGCGACGCCGGTGACGGTGCCGAAGCCGAGGAGGTCGCCGAAGGCGTCGCGGAGCTCCTCGTCCGTGGGGTTGGGGTTGTCCTCGAGGGCGGCGATGCCGGTGCTGCCGGAGAGCCAGGTGTGCAGCGCGACCGAGGAGAGCAGCTGGATGACGATGGCTATCGGGAGGGCTATGGCGAGCACGGTGCGCCAGTGGGCGCGGGCCGTGGAGACGGCGCCGTCGAGTATCTCCCCGACGCCGAGGGGGCGCAGCGGGATGACGCCAGGCTTGGGCGGCTGAGGGGGCACCTGCCAGCCGCCGGGCGCGCCCCAACCTGGCTGGCCCCAGCCCGGTTGCGGTCCCCAGCCCGGCTGGCCCCAGCCGGGGTGGCCGCCCCAGCCCGGCTGGGTGGGCGGCTGCTGTGGGGGTGGTGTGGTGCCCCAGCCCTGGGGTGCGGTGGGGGGTGTGGGCTGGGTGCCGGGCGCCGGCTGGTCGTTCGCCCCCTGCTGGCCGCCCTGGCCCTGCTGCCCGCCGTCCCCCGGCGTTCCGGGCGCGGTCCAGCCCTTCGACTCGCTCACCGCTTCCCCCTTGTCCCGCGTCCTCGCGTGTCTCCGCGCGTCGCACGTCCGCCACGCGGTCGTGTCACACCACCGGATGTGGTGGTTTTCCTTGGCGCCCATCGTGCCATGGCGCCGCGCTGGCTGTGCCGGGAGTGGGTTGGCAGACTGTGCGGATGGCTGATCTGAGAGTTCCCGCGTTGCGCTGGGCCGAGCCGCCCGACGGGCCGGTGTTGGTGCTGCTCGACCAGACCCGGCTGCCGGCCGAGGAGGTCGAGCTGGTGGTGACGGACGTGCCAGGTCTGGTGGCGGCCATCAGGTCCCTCGCCGTGCGGGGCGCTCCGGTGTTGGGGCTGGCCGGGGCGTACGGGGTGGCGCTGGCGGCGGCGCGGGGCTACGACGTGCCGGAGGCGGCGCGGCTGTTGGCCGGGGCGCGGCCGACGGCGGTGAACCTGGAGTACGGGGTGCGGCGGGCGGTCGCGGCCTATGAGGCGGCGGGCGACGGGAGCGCGCGGGCCGCGGCGGCGGCGCTCGCCGAGGCGAACGCGCTGTTCCGGGAGGACGCCGAGGCGAGTGCGCGGATGGTGGCGGCGGGGCGGGAGTTGCTCGGTGAGCTGTTGCCCGGCGGCCGGTTCCGGATCCTGACCCACTGCAACACGGGGGCGCTGGTCTCGGCCGGCGGCGGGACGGCGCTCGCGGTGGTGCGGGCGGCGCACGAGGCGGGGGAGTTGCGCCGGCTCTGGGTGGACGAGACGCGTCCGCTGTTGCAGGGGGCGCGGCTGACGGCGTACGAGGCGGCGCGGGCGGGGATGCCGTTCTCGCTGCTGGTGGACGGGGCGGCCGGCTCGCTGTTCGCGGCGGGCGAGGTGGACGCCGTGTTGATCGGCGCCGACCGGATCGCGGCGGACGGCTCGGTGGCGAACAAGGTGGGCAGCTATCCGCTGGCGGTGCTCGCCAAGCATCATGGGGTGCCGTTCGTCGTGGTGGCGCCGGTGTCGACGGTGGATCTGGCGACGCCCGACGGGTCGGCGATCCAGGTGGAGCAGCGGCCGGGGCACGAGGTGACGGAGGTCCGCCCGGGTGTGTCGGTGGCGCCGGTGGGCACGCAGGCGTACAACCCGGCCTTCGACGTGACGCCGCCCGAGCTGGTGACGGCGATCGTCACGGAGCTCGGGGTGGTCTCGCCGGTGGATCACGGAACGCTCGCGGAAGTGTGTTCCAGATCACGTTCGACTAAGTCCTGATCAGGGGATGGGATGATGAAGGCATGAAGGGACGCGTACTCGTCGTCGATGACGACCCCGCTCTGTCGGAGATGCTCGGCATCGTGCTGCGCGGGGAGGGGTTCGAGCCGTCTTTCGTCGCCGATGGGGACAAGGCCCTCGCCGCCTTCCGGGAGATCAAGCCGGATCTGGTGCTGCTCGACCTGATGCTGCCCGGTCGGGACGGCATCGAGGTGTGCCGGCTGATCCGGGGTGAGTCCGGGGTGCCGATCGTCATGCTCACGGCGAAGAGCGACACGGTTGACGTGGTGGTGGGCCTGGAGTCGGGCGCCGACGACTACATCGTCAAGCCGTTCAAGCCCAAGGAGCTGATCGCCAGGATCCGGGCCAGGCTGCGCCGCTCCGAGGAGCCGGCGCCCGAGCAGCTGGCCATCGGCGACCTGGTGATCGACGTCGCCGGCCACTCCGTCAAGCGCGGCAGCCAGGCGATCTCGCTGACGCCGCTGGAGTTCGATCTGCTGGTGGCCCTGGCCCGCAAGCCGTGGCAGGTGTTCACCCGGGAGGTGCTGCTCGAACAGGTCTGGGGCTATCGGCACGCGGCCGACACCCGCCTGGTGAACGTGCACGTCCAGCGGCTGCGGTCGAAGGTGGAGAAGGACCCGGAGCGCCCGGAGATCGTGGTGACGGTGCGCGGCGTGGGCTACAAGGCCGGGTCAAGCTGACGTGACCGGCCGGCGGTGGTGGCACGGGTCCCGGTTGCTGACCGAAGGGGCGGCGACCGGGGCCCAGCCCGCGATTCGGATATTCGGCCGCTGGGCCAGGGGGCCCGTGCTGTCGGTCATGCGCCTGTGGCGGCGCAATATCCAGCTGCGGGTGGTGGCCACCACGCTGGTCATGTCGATGGGCGTGGTGCTCGTCCTCGGCATCGTGGTGATCGGCCAGGTGCGGAACGGCCTCCTGGAGGCCAAGCGGCAGACGGCGCAGAGCCAGGCCGAGGGCGGGTTCGCGGTGGCGAGCGGGCTGGCCACCGGCGACGGGGACGGCAACGAGTCGGTGGCCGGCCAGAGTCCGGACCCGAACGCCTGGCTGAACGGGATCGTCGAGCAGCTGTCCAGCGGCGGGCGCGGCGTCTTCTACGTGGTGTCGCTGCCCTCCCAGCTGTCCAGCACGCCGTTCGTGAGCGAGGCCGACACCGGCTCGGGGCAGGCGCCGCGCGGCGCCCGCGCCTACGGCGACCTGCGGCAGCCCGAGCAGTTCATCCCGACCGAGCTGCGCGAGGCGCTCGACCGCTCGACGGACGCGCACCGGCAGTACGGGCGGGTCGAGTTCGAGGACGGCGGCTCGCAGGAGGCGCTGATCATCGGGCGCCGCCTCGGCGACATCCAGAACAACTGGTACCAGCTCTACTACGTCTTCCCCTTCACCCAGGAGGAGGAGTCGCTCAGCCTGGTCACCGGCACCATCGCCACCGCCGGCATCTTCGTGGTGGTGCTGCTCGGCGCGATCGCCTGGCTGGTGGTGCGGCAGGTGGTGACGCCGGTCAGGATGGCCGCGCGGATCGCGGAGCGGCTGGCCGCCGGCCGGCTCCAGGAGCGGATGAAGGTCAGCGGCGAGGACGACATCGCGCGGCTCGGCGAGTCCTTCAACAAGATGGCGCGCAGCCTCCAGCAGCAGATCCAGCAGCTCGAGGACCTGTCGCGGATGCAGCGGCGGTTCGTCTCCGACGTCTCGCACGAGCTGCGCACGCCGCTGACGACGGTGCGGATGGCGGCGGACGTGATCCACGAGTCGCGCGGGGAGTTCGATCCGGTCACCGCGCGCTCCGCCGAGCTGCTGCTCAGCCAGCTCGACCGCTTCGAGTCGCTGCTCGCCGACCTGCTGGAGATCAGCCGGTTCGACGCGGGCGCGGCCAACCTGGAGGCGGACCAGACGGACCTGCGGGACGTGGTCGCCCGGGTGGTCGAGGGCGCCGAGCCGCTGGCCGAGCGGCGCGGCAGCCGGCTCGTGGTGCGCGGCGGCACCCGCCCGGTGGTGGCCGAGGTGGACGCGCGGCGGATCGAGCGGGTGCTGCGCAACCTGGTGGTCAACGCCATCGAGCACGGCGAGGGGCGGGACGTGGTGGTGCGGCTGGCGGCCAGCCGGGACGGGGACGCGGTGGCGGTCGCGGTGCGGGACCACGGCATCGGGCTGCGGGCCGGGGAGGCCGAGCGGGTCTTCAACCGGTTCTGGCGGGCCGATCCGGCCCGGGCCAGGACGACGGGCGGCACCGGCCTCGGGCTCTCCATCTCCCTGGAGGACGCGCATCTGCACGGCGGCTGGCTCGAGGAGTGGGGCGAGCCGGGCGGCGGCGCCCAGTTCCGGCTGACGCTGCCGCGCACCGCCGGCGAGCCGCTGCGTGGCTCGCCGCTGCCGCTGGAGCCGCGGGACGCGCGGGCCAGGGCCGAGCGGCGGGCTCGTGGCGCGGCGGCCGGGGCGCCCGTGATCCCGGCGCAGAACGGTCAGTCGGCGCAGAACGGTGAGTCGGTGCCGGCCGGGCAGTCGGTGTCGGCCGGTGGCGAGGCGCGCGGGGAGGGCGGTCATGAGGAGTGAGCGGCGTTGGCGCGGCGGTGCGGCGGTCGCCGTGGCCGGCCTGGTGCTGAGCGGCTGCGCCTCGATGCCGTCCAGCGGTCCCGTGCAGCGGGTGGACGCCTCGCAGCGCGCCGACTCGGACGGCGAGGGCGAGTCGCAGGTGCGGGTCTACGGAGTGCCGCCCGCCGAGAACGCGCTGCCGCAGGCGATCGTCAGGGGCTTCCTGGAGGCGATCACCAGCGACGAGGTCGACTTCGAGACGGCCCGCGAGTACCTGACGCCGCGGCGGCAGGGCGAGTGGGACCCGTTCGCCAGCACCACCATCCTCACCGGCGGCGCCGACCTGCGGCTTCCGGGCTCCGACGACCCGGTGGGGTCCGGGGACGGCGAGACGATGCGGGTGGAGCTGACCGGCAGCCGGCTGGCGACCGTCGACGCCTCGCACGTGTACACGCCGCAGGCCGGCGAGTACCAGTCGACGTTCCTGCTGCGGCGGGTCGAGGAGCAGTGGCGGATCGACTCGCTGCCGGACGGCCTGGTCATCAGCGAGGCCGACTTCAGCCGCATCTACCACTCCGTCAACACGTTCTATTACGCCGGCCTCGGTCCCGAGGCGGAGCGGGTCGACAGCGGGCAGGACGTGCTGGTCGCCGACCCGATCTTCGTGCGCCGCCGGATAGACCCGGTGGGCGAGAGCGTCCGCACCCTGATCGAGGGCCCGAGCGAGTGGCTGGCCCCCGCCGTCACCTCCGCCTTCCCGCCCGGCGCCTCGGTGGCGCCCGACCACGCCCCGGCGATCGACGAGTCGGGCGCGCTCTCCGTCTGGCTGTCCGGGGTCCCCGCCGCCTGGCCGGCCGAGGACTGCGAGCGGATGGCGGCCCAGCTGCTGCACACCGTGCGGGACGCGACCTCGGTGGAGCTGAGCGAGGCCCGGTTGCGTGACCAGAACGGCGCGCCGCTGTGCGAGGAGTCCGCGGCGCAGGCCGACGAGCACGCTCCAGGGCTGCTCGACGGCGAGCCGAGCCGGCCCTACTTCCTGGACGAGAACCAGGAGCTCGTGCAGGTGGTCGAGAGCGAGGAGCAGCCCTCGCTGCGGCCGGTCCCCGGCACCCTCGACGAGGCGGAGGGCGGGCTGCGGTCCGTGGCGATCCGCCGGGACGGGGAGCGGGCGGCCGGCGTCAGCGCGGACGGCTCGACCCTCTATGTCGCGCCGCTCGGTGGTGAGGAGGGCACGGGGCCCGAGGTCTTCGCCACCAGCGAGACGACCGGGGAGGACACCGGTCTCTCCGCACCCAGCTGGGACGGTCTTGGCGACCTGTGGGTCGCCGACCGGAACCCGGCCGCGCCCCGGCTGCTGCGGCTCGTCGAGGGAGCCGGGACACCGCGGCCGGTGCCGATCGAGGGGCTGCGGGACGGTCAGCGGGTCGAGGCGCTGCGGGTGGCCTCGGACGGGGTGCGGATCGCGATGCTGGTGAGCGACGCGGACGGCGACGCCACACTGCAGCTCGGCCGGATCGAGCGAATCCCCGCCGAGGACGCCGAGGGCGGCGCGGAAGGCGTCGAACTCGCCGTCACCGGGCTGCGGTCGGTGACCCCGCAGTTGGAGGACGTGTCCGCGGTCTCCTGGGCCGGCGGCAGCCGGCTCGTGGTGGTCGGCCGCCCGGCGGACGGCGTCGAGCAGCTGATGTACGTGCGCTCCGACGGCTCCACGGTCAACGCGCCCGCCGTGCCAGGGCTCAACGACGTCACCGGGGTGGCCGCCACGGAGAACGAGGAGATGCCGCTGCTGGCCGAGACGGTGGCCGGGGTGGCCTGGCTCCAGGACCGCTCGCAGTGGAAGGTCGTCGGCGCCAACGGCTCGGTCCCGGTCTACGCAGGCTGACCGCGGGGGGCCGGCGCTCGGCCGCGTCACCCGCGCCCGGAAGGAAACCCCCGCACGGGGACTTGGCACGGGCCGGACCATCCGCCACGGTGGAACCATGCGCGGTTGGTGGCAGGAGCTCGGCTCCCTGATCCTGCCGACGGCGTGCGCCGGCTGTGGCGAGGCGCGCGCCGTGCTCTGCGAGCCCTGCCGGGCCGCGCTCACCGACGGCCGGGCCCGCCGGGTGCGGTTCGCTCCCGAGCCCGCTGGGCTGCCCGCCGTCTACGCCGCCGGCGAGTACCGCGACCAGGTCAGGGCGGTGCTGCTGGCCCACAAGGAGCGCGGTGTGCTGCCGCTGGCCGGCCCGTTGGGCCGGGCGCTCGCGGTGAGCGCCCGCGTCCTGGCCGCCCGCGCGGCCGGCGCCGGCTGGCTGGCGGAGCTGGTGCCGGTGCCCTCGGCGCGAGCGGTCGTGGCCCGGCGGGGGCACGATCCGGTGCGCCGGATCGCGCTCGCGGCCGCGGGGCGGCTGCGGCGCGAGGGGCTCGCGGTGCGGGTGCTGCCGGCGCTGCGGCAGTGCCGGCCGGTGGCGGACCAGGCCGGGCTCTCGGCCGAGCGGCGGGCCGTCAATCTCGCGGGGGCGCTGGTGGCGAGGCCCGGCGCGCTGGCCGCGGGGGCGCCGGTGCTCCTGGTGGACGACCTGGTGACCACGGGCGCCTCGCTTGCCGAGGCGGCCCGCGCGGTGCGCGCCGCCGGCGGGGTACCGGTCGGCGCGGCGGTGGTCGGCGCGGCGGTGGTCGCGGGAAATCCGCGTCGCTGAGGGTGCCGGGGAACCTTTACCGGGAGTACGTTCGTTACATAAGTGGAGATTTGGAATTTCTGGGGTGGAAGTGTGGTCGTGATCACCCTGAGATTTCCGGGGTGTTGATCTTCCTGTCGGGGCAGGAGGAGGTGAAAGCGGTAATCCCGAGGTAAAGCCGGAGGGGCGCCGAGAAGAACGTGTCCCGTCGGCACAGTGCACTGCACCAACGGAGGCGGTCGCAGCGCCGCGACGCTTCCGGGAACGGAGTTCTGCGTGGACATCGTCGTCAAGGGCCGCAAGACCGATGTGCCGGAGCGATTCCGGCGCCATGTGGCCGAGAAGTTGAAGCTGGACAAGATCCAGAGGATCGACGGCAAGGTGACCCGCCTCGACGTGGAGGTGTCGAAGGAGCTCAACCCGCGTCAGGCGGACCGTTCCGACCGGGTGGAGATCACCTTGCGGCACCGGGGCCCCGTGGTCCGGGCGGAGGCGTCGGCCGCCGACCCGTACGCGGCCCTCGACCTGGCGGCCGAGAAGCTGGAGTCGCGGCTGCGCAGGCAGCACGACAAGCGCCGCTCCCGCCGCGGCCGGGACCGTATCCCGGCCAGCGAGGTCGCCGAGGTGGTGCCGGACGCGGCCCGGTTGAACAGCGCGGGCGAGCTGCCCGGGCCCGGGATCGAGGCACCGGCGGCGCCGCCGGTGCGGGTTCTCGGCTCGGTCGTCGTCGAGGGGGACGGGCCCCTGGTGGTGCGCGAGAAGACGCATCTCGCCGCACCCATGTCGCTCGAACAGGCGCTCTACGAGATGGAGCTGGTCGGGCACGACTTCTATCTGTTCATCGACGCGGACACCAAGCAGCCGAGCGTCGTCTACCGCCGGCACGCCTATGACTACGGCGTGATCCACCTGGAGGCCGACCCGCTGGCCGAGAGCATGCCTCAGGGCGCGGGGGGCGCGCTGGGCGGCTGACCGAGGCGTTCCGCAGGCACCCCTCGTCGGATGAGGACCGATGGGGGGTGTCGCCGTGGAATCATGAGGTCGCCGAGCGTGGCAGCGACGACACGCCTCGGATGACCTCGGTCGTAGGGGGAGGAACGATGGTGGACACTTTCGGGCCCACGATGCCTCGGGAGCGGCCCGGCGAGGAGGAGGCGGACTCGGCGGCCGAACAGCGGGAGCCGATCCGGGTGTTGGTGGTCGACGACCACGAGCTGTTCCGCCGCGGGCTCGAGATCGTGCTCGCGCAGGAGGAGGACATCCAGGTCGTGGGGGAGGCCGGGGACGGCGCCGAGGCGGTGGAGAAGGCCGCCGACCTGCTGCCCGACATCGTGCTGATGGACGTGCGGATGCCGAGGCGCGGCGGCATCGAGGCGTGCACCTCCATCAAGGAGGTGGCCCCCAGCGCCCGGATCATCATGCTGACGATCAGCGACGAGGAGGCCGACCTCTACGACGCCATCAAGGCGGGCGCGACCGGCTACCTGCTGAAGGAGATCTCCACCGACGAGGTCACCGCCGCGATCCGCGCCGTGGCGGACGGGCAGTCCCAGATCAGCCCCTCCATGGCGGCCAAGCTGCTCACCGAGTTCAGGTCGATGATCGAGCGCACCGACGAGCGGCGCCTGGTGCCGGCGCCCAAGCTGACCGACCGGGAGCTCGAGGTGCTCAAGCTGGTGGCGACCGGCAAGAACAACCGGGACATCGCCAAGGACCTGTTCATCAGCGAGAACACCGTGAAGAACCACGTGCGGAACATCCTGGAGAAGCTGCAGCTGCACTCCCGGATGGAGGCCGTGGTCTACGCGATGCGCGAGAAGATCCTGGACCTGGAGACCGGCTGAGGCGCCTGCCGGACGCCTTCGTTCAGACGGATACCTCGGTGGCGGCCGCGGCCAGTGGGGCGTGCAGCGCGGCCGGCGTCGTGCGCTCCACCCTGATCCGCTCGCAGCCCACCCAGCGCGCGGCCTCCGCCAGGGCCTCGGCCATCGCCGGTATCGCCCGGCGGGCCCGCGCCTCGCCGCCCTCGAACGACGCGTGCCTGGCGACCAGCGTGTCGCCCTCGCGCGCCGGGTCGACCCGGCCGAGCAGCTTCCCGCCCGCCAGCAGCGGCATCGCGAAGTAGCCGTGGATCCGCTTCGGCTTCGGCACATACGCCTCCAGGCGGTGCGTGAAGCGGAACATCCGCTCGGTGCGCGACCGATCCCAGACCAGCGAGTCGAAGGGGGAGAGCAGCGTGGTGCGGTGCCGGCCGCGCGGGGTGGTGGCCAGCGCCGCCGGATCGGCCCAGGCCCGGTGCTGCGGGCCCCAGCCCCCCACCACCACCGGCACCAGGCCGGTGTCCTCGATCACCTCGGCCACCTGGGCGATCCGAAGCCGGTGGTAGTCGGCCAGGTCGCCCATCGTGGCCACCCCCATCGCCACCCCCGCCTGGGAGACCAGCCGCCGCACGCACTCCGCGTCCGGTAGGTCGTCGTGGCGCAGCTCGCCAGGGATGGCGCGCTCGGCCAGGTCGTAGACCCGCTTCCAGCCGCGCCGCTCGACGCACACCACGTCACCCAGCATCAGCGCCCGCTCGACGGCGACCTTGGCGTCGCTCCAGTCCCACCAGGGGCCGCCGTTCTTGGCGCCGCCCAGCTCGGTGGCCGTCAGCGGGCCCTCAGCGCGCAGCTGGGCGATCACCTTCTCGTAGGAGCCGGGCGCCACCTCCTGGTGCCAGGACTCCCGAGCCCGGTAGGCGCGCCGCCGGAAGGCGAACAGCGGCCACTCCTCGACGGGCAGCACGCAGGCGGCGTGCGACCAGTACTCGAAGGAACGCCCGCCCGACCAGTACGCCTCCTCGACCGCCGCCCGGCCCACCGCGCCGAGCCGGGCGTAGGGGAGCAGCTCGTGCGAGCGCGCCAGCACCGAGATCGTGTCGAGCTGGACCGAGCCGAGCCGGCGCAGCACGCCACGCACGCCCCCCGCCCGATCCGGGGCGCCCAGCAGGCCCTGGGCGCGCAGGGCGATCCGGCGGGCTTCGTCGGCGGTCAGCTGTGGCTCTACGACAGTCATGCGAGCGATCGTAGAGCGGACCACTGACACTCCTTGCGGCGCTCGCATACCATGGCCGGTGCGGCGGGGCCATATCTCGCTGTGCCCGCGCATTCCCATCGGCGCCAGGCCCGACCGGCAAGGAGACCAGCCCTCGTGTCCGTCTTCAACAAGATCATGCGTGCAGGCGAAGGCAAGATCCTGCGCAGGTTGCAACGCATCGCCAACCAGGTGAACTCCATTGAAGAGGACTTCCTTGACCTGACGGACGCGGAGCTGCGGGCCCTCACCGACGAGTACCGGGAGCGCTACGCCGAGGGCGAGACCCTCGACGACCTGCTGCCCGAGGCGTTCGCCACCGTCCGCGAGGCCGCCAAGCGGGCGCTCGGCCAGCGCCACTACGACGTTCAGCTGATGGGCGGCGCCGCGCTGCACCTCGGCTATGTGGCCGAGATGAAGACCGGCGAGGGCAAGACCCTGGTGGGCACGCTGCCCACCTATCTGAACGCGCTCTCCGGCGACGGCGTGCAC
Source organism: Streptomyces mayteni (assembly GCF_054783955.1). Lineage (NCBI taxonomy): Bacteria > Bacillati > Actinomycetota > Actinomycetes > Kitasatosporales > Streptomycetaceae > Streptomyces > Streptomyces mayteni. Next base: position 16,247 of record NZ_BAAGPR010000090.1, read on the forward strand.
CTGATCACCACCAACGACTACCTGGCCCAGCGCGACTCCGAGTGGATGGGCCGGGTGCACCGCTTCCTCGGCCTGTCGGTCGGCTGCATCACGGCCGGGATGACGCCCGCCAAGCGCCGCGAGCAGTACGCCTGCGACATCACCTACGGCACCAACAACGAGTTCGGCTTCGACTACCTGCGCGACAACATGGCCTGGTCGAAGGACGAGCTGGTGCAGCGCGGCCACAGCTTCGCCGTGGTCGACGAGGTCGACTCGATCCTCATCGACGAGGCCAGGACGCCGCTGATCATCTCCGGCCCGGCCGACCAGGCCACCAAGTGGTACGCGGACTTCTCCAAGCTGGTGCAGCGCCTGGAGAAGGGCGAGCCGGCCGTCCCCACCCGCCAGGTCGCCGAGACCGGCGACTACGACGTGGACGAGAAGAAGCGCACCGTCGCCATCCACGACGCGGGTGTCACCAAGGTCGAGGACTGGCTGGGCATCGACAACCTCTACGAGTCGGTGAACACCCCGCTGGTCGGCTACCTGAACAACGCCATCAAGGCCAAGGAGCTCTACAAGAAGGACAAGGACTACGTCGTCCTCGACGGCGAGGTCGTGATCGTCGACGAGCACACCGGCCGTATCCTCGCCGGTCGCCGCTACAACGAGGGCATGCACCAGGCGATCGAGGCGAAGGAGGGGGTGAAGATCAAGGACGAGAACCAGACGCTCGCCAAGATCACCCTCCAGAACTACTTCCGCCTCTACGGCAAGCTCGCCGGCATGACCGGTACGGCGATGACCGAGGCCGCCGAGTTCCACCAGATCTACAAGCTCGGCGTCGTCCCGATCCCGACCAACCGGGCGATGGCCAGGATCGACCAGTCCGACCTGATCTACCGCACCGAGGTCGCCAAGTTCGCGGCCGTCGTCGACGACATCGTCGAGAAGCACGAGGCGGGCCAGCCGGTGCTGGTCGGCACCACCTCGGTCGAGAAGTCCGAGTACCTGTCGCAGCAGCTGAACAAGCGGGGCGTGCGGCACGAGGTGCTGAACGCCAAGAACCACGAGCGCGAGGCCGTGATCGTCGCCAAGGCCGGCCGTCGGGGCGCCGTCACCGTGGCCACCAACATGGCGGGCCGCGGCACCGACATCAAGCTCGGCGGCAACCCGGACGACATCGCCGAGGGCGAGCTGCGGAGCAAGGGCCTCGACCCGGCGGAGCACGTCGAGGAGTGGGCCGCCGCGCTGCCGGAGGCCCTGGAGCGGGCCGAGGAGGCGGTGAAGGCCGAGTTCGAGGAGGTCAAGGGGCTCGGCGGCCTCTACGTGCTGGGCACCGAGCGGCACGAGTCGCGGCGGATCGACAACCAGCTGCGCGGCCGCTCAGGGCGCCAGGGCGACCCGGGCGAGTCCCGCTTCTACCTCTCGCTCGGCGACGACCTGATGCGGCTCTTCAAGGCGCAGATGGTCGAGCGCGTGATGTCCATGGCCAACGTCCCGGACGACGTGCCGATCGAGAACCGCATGGTCACCCGGGCCATCGCCTCGGCGCAGGGCCAGGTCGAGCAGCAGAACTTCGAGATCCGCAAGAACGTGCTGAAGTACGACGAGGTGCTGAACCGGCAGCGCGAGGTCATCTACAGCGAGCGGCACCGGGTGCTGGCCGGCGAGGACCTGCACGAGCAGGTGCGGTTCTTCATGGACGACACCATCGACGCGTACGTGCAGGCCGAGACGGCCGGCGGCTTCGCCGAGGAGTGGGACCTGGAGCGGCTGTGGGGCGCGTTCAAGCAGCTCTACCCGGTCGAGGCCTCCGTCGAGGAGCTCGAGGAGGACGCGGGCGGCCGGGACGGCCTCACGCCGGAGTTCCTCGCCGAGTCGATCAAGGAGGACGTCTCCAAGCAGTACGACGCGCGCGAGCAGGAGCTCGGCTCCGAGGTGATGCGGGAGCTGGAGCGCCGCGTGGTGCTCTCGGTGCTGGACCGCAAGTGGCGTGAGCACCTGTACGAGATGGACTACCTCCAGGAGGGCATCGGCCTGCGGGCGATGGCCCAGCGCGACCCGGTGGTGGAGTTCCAGCGCGAGGGCTTCGACATGTTCACGGCCATGATGGACGGGATCAAGGAGGAGTCCGTCGGCTACCTGTTCAACCTGGAGGTCCAGGTCGAGCGGCAGGTCGAGCAGGTGCCGGTGCAGGGTGGCGAGAAGCAGCCGGCCGCGGCGGCCGGCGCGGCCGCCGCGGCCGCCGCCGGTGGTGGCGATGGCGGCGAGGAGCCGGCGGCGGTGCCGGCCGGGGCGCGGCCGGCGATCCGGGCCAAGGGCCTGGAGGCGCCGCAGCGGGCCGACCGGCTGCACTTCTCCGCGCCTTCGGTGGACGGTGAGGGCGGCGTCGTCGAGAGCGACTTCGCCGCCGACGGCGGTGAGGGTGACGGCGGGGCCGGTGCCGGTGAGGGCTCGACGCGTGCGGAGCGGCGTCGGGCGGCCAAGGGGGGCGGCCGCCGCCGCAAGAAGTAACCCGCGGTTGTTCTTCCCCCGCCCACCCGCCCCTTCTCGCGCGCGCAGCGCGGGGGCGCGGGTGGGCGGAGGTTTTCCCCCACCCACCCGCCCTTTGTTCCGCTGCGCGCGTTGGTGGGGCCCTGCGGGTCCCGCCGGCCTGGCGGCTTCGCCGCCGGTGGCGGTGCCGGCCGGGCTACGGCCCTGCGGGCCGCAGGGGCGGCGTGGGTTTGTCCCACCCACCCGCCCTTCCGACCGCGGTAAGCGGCGGCTGGGCCCGCGGCCCAGCCGGACCACGGCCAGGCCCGCACGGCCGCCGGCGGCGGAGCCGCCAGGTAGGCCCAGCCGGGCCTGGCGGCCCCCTCCGCGCTGCGCGCGGAACGGCCGGTCAGGGCCGGCACGCCAGGCTCAGCGGCGGCCGGGGCCGCACGGCCAAGGCGGCGGAGCCGCCAAGGCCGGGTGGCCCCACGGGCCGCACCAACGCGCGCAGCGTGGCCGGAAGGGTGGGCGGGTGGGTGGGCGGAAAAGCCCTCGGGTGGTTCACCCGGGAGGGTGGCCCCCCGGAGGGGGGCCTCGTTGACCGGTCGGCACCGGGTGGCGGTGCCCGGTCACGGCACCGTGTCGAGTTCGATCGCCGTGCACTGCCAGCGCGCGTCGATGCGTTCCAGGCGGAACGCGAAGGCGCGGGTTCTGGGGCCGCTGGTGATGCGGGCGAAGGCCTCGATCGCGTCGGGGGAGGGGCGGCAGACGCCGACCGCGCGGAGCGCGGGGGCGCCGCGTTCGCCGGGGGCGGGGCGGAGGGGGGTGCGTGGGGCGATGTCGATCAACTGTTCGTAGGCGGGTTCCCGTACGTGTCCGAGGAGCGAGTGGACCGGCCGTTGGCCGGTGAGGATCAGCAGCAGCCGATGGGCGAACCAGTCCTGCGGCCCGGGGCGGCGGGCCGGCAGGGGTCGGTTCGGGCGGCTGGAGTCCCGGCGCTGGGCGGGCCGGCGATTGCTGGTTCTCATGCGAAACCACCCCCGAGGAAAAAAGCTACTCACTGGTAACTGCGCGGATTGTAACGAGGCCACTACGCAGCGGCAAGGTCGAGTCCCGCTGGTACAGTGACCCGCCATGCGCGTCTACCTGCCCCTGACCCTCGCCGGGCTCGCCGAGCTGCGCCGGGCGGGCGGGGCCGGGCCGGCACCGCTCGTGGCCTACGCCGTCACCCCCGCGCTTCGCGAGTGGTATCTCTCCGGCGACCAGGAGGAGTTGGAGTACGCGGCGTTCAGCCGGGCCGCCCAGGCGGCGCTGCGGCTGCTGGCCATGGACCCGGCCGTGGTCAGGCGCCGGGTGGTGCTCGCGGCCGACGTGCCGGACGGCGTGGCGGTCGCCGACCCCGACCGCGCCATGGACCCCGAGGCGCTCGGCGAGGTACGCGTCACCGCGGCCGTGCCGGCGTCCTGGTTCGCGTCGGTGCACGTGGACGCCCCGGACGCCGAGTCCGACATCGCGACGGCCGCCGCCGCGCTCGGCGCGGCCGACCAGGGCGACGACGACGCCCGGTTCGTCGTCGACGGGGCCGCCGACCACGAGCTGCTGTGGTACGGCGTGCAGGAGATCGATCACCTTCTGTAACCCCGTTGTCAGTGGGCCCACGTACCGTGAGGTCCATGGCAACGCATCTCGTCTGGGACTGGAACGGAACCCTGCTACACGACACCGACCTGGTGATCGCGGCGACCAACGCCTCGTTCGCCGAGTTGGGGATACCGTCGATCACCCCCGAGCGGTATCGCGAGCTGTTCTGCGTGCCGGTTCCCCTGTTCTACGAGCGGCTGCTCGGCCGGCCGGTCCCGGCCGACGAGTGGGCCGTGCTCGACGGGGCGTTCCACCGCCACTACCGGGCCAGGGCCGAGGAGGCCGCGCTCGCCGAGGGGGCCGCCGAGCTGCTCGCGGCCTGGCGGGCGGCCGGCCGCACCCAGTCGATGTGCTCGCTCGCCGCGCACGACCAGCTGCTGCCGCTGGTGGCGCGGCTCGGGATCGCCGAGCACTTCACACGGGTGGACGGCAGCGTCGGCGGCGGCGTCGCGGGCAAGGCGGAGCAGATGGCCCGCCACCTCGCCGCGCAGGCCGAGGTGGACCCGGCCTCCGTGGTGGTCATCGGGGACGCGGTGGACGACGCGGTGGCCGCCGGCCACGTGGGGGCCAGGGCCGTGCTCTACACCGGCGGGTCACACAGCAGGCGCAGTCTGGCCAGGGCGGGCGTTCCCGTGGTGGACAGCCTCGCCGAGGCGGTGCGCGTCGCTGAGGAATTGGTCACAGACACCCCAAGGAGCCTCTGATCTTGCTCAACTATCGCCCGGTGCCCGGGAGCGGAGAGATAGCCTGTTCCTCGTGATCAGCGCGATAGCGGCCGGCGTCCCGGCCGGAGGCAACGTCGCCTCCCTCGGTCCCCGGTGCATAGCCGGGCCGGTTCCGTCGCTGGTCCGTTCTCCCGGGAGCCTCCCCTTTATCCCGATCGCGCCGCACGAGACAGTTCTGTACGAGACAGCTCTGCACGAGATCGAGCCTCACGAGATCGAGCGCTGCCCGGTGACCGATTCCCGACGTCGCCCGACGGTGCGCGACAGGAGCCAGAGGACATGCACACCAAGCTGGACGAAGCCAAAGCCGAACTGCTGGCACAAGCCGCCCAGGTAGCCGAGCACGGCGTCGCCGGAGGCCCCGCGGGCCACGGCATGGACGCCGCCACCCTCAGCGCCTACCTCCAGCGTTACTACCTCTACATCGCCCCAGAAGACCTCGCCGGCCGCGACCCCGTCGACATCTACGGTGCCGCCGTCTCCCACTACCGCCTTGCCGGCAACCGGCCGCAGGGCACGGCGAACGTGCGCGTCCACACCCCCACCGTCGAGCAGACGGGCTGGACGTCCAGCCACACCGTGGTCGAGGTCGTCACCGACGACGCGCCGTTCCTGGTCGACTCGGTGACCAACGAGCTGTCCCGGCAGGGGCGCGGCATCCACCTGGTCATCCACCCCCAGGTCCTGGTCCGCCGCGACGTCACCGGCCGGCTGATCGAGGTGCTCGCCACCAACGGCGGCAACGTCGAGCGCCCGGCCGACGCCGTCCTGGAGTCGTGGATCCACGTCGAGATCGACCGCGAGACCGACGACGACGACCTCCGGGGGATCGAGGCCGATCTGCGCCGCGTGCTCAGCGACGTGCGCGAGGCCGTGGAGGACTGGCAGAAGATGCGCGGCACCGCGCTGCGCATCGCCGACGAACTGCCGGAGGAGCCGCTCTCGCCCGACCTGAGCGAGCCCGAGATCGAGGAGGCCAGGGAGCTGCTGCGCTGGCTCGCGGCCGACCACTTCACCTTCCTCGGCTACCGCGAGTACGAGCTGGCCCGCGAGGAGAACGGCGGCGAGGGCGACATCCTGCGCGCCGTGCCGGGCACCGGCCTCGGCGTCCTCCGCTCCGACCCGGCGCACGACCCCGATGCGCCGCACCCCACCGCCTCCGCCGCGTTCGGCCGGCTCTCGCTCTCGGCCCGGGCCAAGGCCCGCGAGCCCCGGCTGCTGATCCTCACCAAGGCCAACAGCCGGGCCACCGTGCACCGCAGGTCCTACCTCGACTACGTCGGGGTCAAGAAGTTCGACGCCCAGGGCAACGTGGTCGGCGAGCGCCGCTTCCTCGGCCTGTTCTCCGCCGCCGCCTACACCGGCTCGGTGCGCCGGATCCCCGTGATCCGCCGCAAGGTCGCCGAGGTGCTGGTCGAGGCCGGCTTCGGCGCCGACAGCCACAGCGGCCGCGACCTGCTCCAGATCCTGGAGACCTACCCCCGCGACGAGCTGTTCCAGACCCCCGTGTCGACGCTGAGCAGCATCGCCACCTCCGTGCTCCACCTCCAGGAGCGCCGCCGGCTGCGGCTCTTCCTCAGGCAGGACGAGTACGGCCGCTACCACTCGGCGCTGATCTACCTGCCGCGCGACCGCTACACCACCTCGGTGCGGCTGCGGCTCACCGAGATCCTCACCGACGAACTCAACGGCATCAACGTCGACTTCACCGCCTGGAATACCGAGTCCGTGCTGTCCAGGCTGCACTTCGTGATCCGGGTGCCGGCCGGCGCCGAGCTGCCCGAGCTCACCGACGCCGACGTCGAGCGGATCGAGACCCGGCTGGCCGAGGCCTCCCGCTCCTGGGCTGACGGCTTCACCGACGCGCTGCTCGCCGAGTGCGGCGAGGAGCGGGCCGCCGAGCTCGCCCACCGCTACGCCAACGCGTTCCCCGAGGGCTACAAGGCGGACTTCCCGCCCCGCGCCGCCGTCGCCGACCTCCAGTACGTGGTCAGCCTGGAGCCCGGCCGCGACCGGGACTTCGCGCTCAGCCTCTACGAGCCCGTCGACGCGGCGCCCGGCGAGCGCCGGTTCAAGATCTACCGGATCGGCGAGCCCGTCTCGCTCTCCGCCGTGCTGCCGGTGCTCCAGTGCCTCGGCGTCGAGGTCGTCGACGAGCGCCCCTACGAGCTGCGCGTCGGCGACGGATCCACTGCCTGGATCTACGACTTCGGGATCCGGCTGCCCGAGGCGCTGGCCGCCGGCCTCGGCGGGGACGCCCGTGAGCGGTTCCAGGAGGCGTTCGCCGCCGCCTGGACGGGCGCCGCCGAGAACGACGGCTTCAACGCGCTGGTGCTCTCCGCCGGGCTCACCTGGCGCGAGGCGATGGTGCTCCGCGCCTACGCCAAGTACCTGTGGCAGGCCGGCGCCCGCTTCACCCAGGAGTCCATGGAGGCCACCCTCCGGCGGAACGTGCACACCACCCGCCTCCTGGTGAACCTCTTCGAGGCGCGGCTCGCCCCCCAGCGGCAGAGCGCCGGCCGGGAGTTGACCGACGGCCTGCTCGAAGAGCTGGACGGCGCCCTGGAGCAGGTGCTCAACCTCGACGAGGACCGGATCCTGCGGGCCTTCCTCAACGTCATCAAGGCGACGCTGAGGGTCAACTACTTCCAGAGCGCCAGCGAGGGAAGCGGAAGCGGGGGCCAGAGCGCCAGCGAGGGAAGCGGAAGCGGGGGCCAGAGCGACGGAGACGGGAAGCCGCACGGCTACCTGTCGGTCAAGCTCGACCCCAAGGGCATCCCCGACCTGCCCGAGCCGCGGCCCGCCTTCGAGATCTGGGTCTACTCGCCGCGCGTCGAGGGCGTCCACCTGCGGTTCGGCAAGGTCGCCCGAGGCGGTCTTCGCTGGTCCGACCGCCGGGAGGACTTCCGCACCGAGATCCTGGGCCTGGTGAAGGCCCAGGAGGTCAAGAACACGGTGATCGTGCCGGTCGGCGCCAAGGGCGGCTTCGTCGGCAAGCGGCTGCCGAGCCCGGCCGAGGACCGGGACGCGTGGCTGGCCGAGGGCATCGCCTGCTACCGCACCTTCATCTCCGGCCTGCTCGACATCACCGACAACCTGGTGGACGGCCGCGTCGTCCCGCCGGCGGACGTGGTGCGGCACGACGGCGACGACACCTACCTGGTGGTCGCCGCCGACAAGGGCACCGCCACCTTCTCCGACATCGCCAACGAGGTCGCCCAGGCCTACGGCTTCTGGCTGGGCGACGCGTTCGCCTCCGGCGGCTCCGCGGGCTACGACCACAAGGGCATGGGCATCACCGCCCGCGGCGCCTGGGAGTCCGTCAAGCGCCACTTCCGCGAGCTGGGCCACGACACCCAGACCGAGCCCTTCACGGTCGCCGGCATCGGCGACATGTCGGGCGACGTCTTCGGCAACGGCATGCTGCTCTCCGAGCACATCAGGCTGGTCGCCGCCTTCGACCACCGGCACATCTTCCTCGACCCCGAGCCCGACGCGGCCGTCTCCTACGCCGAGCGGCGCCGCCTCTTCGAGCTGCCCCGCTCCTCGTGGGCCGACTACGACACCTCGCTGATCTCCAAGGGCGGCGGCATCCACCCGCGCACCGCCAAGTCCATCCCCGTCACGCCGCAGGTCCGCGCCGCCCTCGGGATCACCACCGACGCCGTGGCGCTCACGCCAAGCGAGCTGATGCAGGCCATCCTGCGCGCCCCCGTCGACCTGCTGTGGAACGGCGGCATCGGCACCTATGTGAAGTCCTCCGCCGAAACCCACGCCGACGCCGGCGACAAGGCCAACGACGCCATCCGCGTCGACGGCCGCGAGCTGCGCGCCAAGGTCGTGGGCGAGGGCGGCAACCTGGGCCTCACCCAGCGCGGCCGGATCGAGTTCGCCACCGCCGGCGGCCGCTGCAACACCGACGCCATCGACAACAGCGCCGGCGTGGACACCTCGGACCACGAGGTCAACATCAAGATCCTCCTCAACTCCGTGGTGACCAACGGCGATCTGACGGTCAAGCAGCGCAACGTGCTGCTCGCCGAGATGACCGACGAGGTCGCGGCGCTCGTGCTGCGCAACAACTACGCGCAGAACGTGGTGCTGGCGAACAGCGAGGCCACCGCGCCCGGCCTGGTCCAGGCGCACCAGCGGCTGATCCGCCGGCTCAGCGAGACCGGCCGGCTCGACCGGAAGCTGGAGTTCCTGCCCTCGGACGACGAGTTCCGCGAGCGCCGCGCCGCCGGGCGCGGGCTCACCCAGCCGGAGCTCTCCGTCCTGCTCGCCTACGCCAAGCTCACCGTCACCGCCGAGCTGCTCGGCACCGGGCTCCCCGACGACCCCTACGTCAACCGGCTGCTCGACGCCTACTTCCCCACCGCGCTGCGCGAGCGGTTCCCCGACCGCCTCCAGGACCACGCGCTGCGCCGGGAGATCGTCACCACCCTGCTGGTGAACGACACGATCAACGTGGGCGGTTGCTCCTTCGTCCACCGGATGCAGGAGGAGTCGGGAGCCTCCACCGAGGAGGTCGTGCGCGCGCACACCGCGTCCCGGGCGATCTTCGGCCTGGCCCAGATCTGGGACACCGCCGAGAACCTGGACAACCAGGTGGCGGCCGAGACCCTCACCCGGATCCGGCTGCACGCCAGGCGGCTGGTCGAGCGCGGCGCCCGCTGGCTGCTGAACAACCGGCCGCAGCCGCTCCAGCTCACCGAGACCATCGAGCTGTTCGGGGTCAGGGTCGGCCAGGTCTGGCAGGAGCTGCCCAAGCTGCTGCGCGGCCGCGACCTGGAGTGGCACGCCAGCCTGCACGACGAGCTGGTGGGCTCGGGCGTGCCGGCGGATCTCGCCCAGCAGGTGGCCGGGTTCTCGGCGGCGTTCCCCGCCCTGGACATCGTGGCCGTCGCCGACCGCACCGGCCGGGAGCTGCTCGACGTCGCCGAGGTCTACTTCCACCTCAGCGACGAGCTGGGCATCACCCAGCTCCAGGACCGGATCAGCGAGCTGCCGCGGGCCGACCGCTGGCAGTCCATGGCGCGCACCGCGATCCGCGAGGACCTGTACGCGGCGCACCAGCTGATCACCGCCGACGTGCTGGCCGAGGGCTCGCCCGAGGCCACCCCCGAGGAGCGGTTCGCGGCCTGGGCGCAGCGCAGCGCGGCGATCCTGGGCCGGGCCCGCACCACACTGCACGACATCCAGTCCTCGGAGAGCTTCGACCTGGCGAACCTCTCCGTCGCGATGCGGACGATGCGCACCCTGCTGCGCAGCAACCGCTGACCCCGAGAACCGCGTGCCGGGGAGCGACCCCCCGGCTTCCCGGCACGCACCTCGTGGAACTCCGGACACGGGGCCCCGCACCGCGATGGTTACCATGTCGTTCGGATCATCAGCCTCACGAGTGACTGGAGCGGGCCATGGTGGGAGCGGCGCCGGGGGACTCGACCCCTGCCTGGCTCGCGGCCTGCGGCGATGTCGCCGTGACGGTGGTGATGCCCACGTACAACGAGGCGGAGAGCCTGCCCCGGATCGCCGAGGAGCTGCTCGACCTGCCGCTGGCCGGGCTGCGGCTGCTCGTGGTGGACGACAACAGCCCGGACGGCACCGGCCGGATCGCCGACGAGCTGGCCAAGCGCCACCCCGGCCGGGTCGAGGTGCTGCACCGCACCGTCAAGGACGGCCTGGGCCGCGCCTATGTGGCGGGGATGACCCGGGCCGTCGAGCAGGGCGCCGAGTACGTGCTCCAGATGGACGCGGACGGCAGCCACGCCGTCTCCTACGTGCCGCAGCTGATCGGCAGCGCCCTGGCCACCGGCGCCGGCTTCGTCGTCGGCAGCCGCTATGTGCCGGGCGGGCGGCTGGCCAGCGAGTGGGCGCCGCACCGGCGGTTGCTCTCCCGCTGGGCCAACCGCTACGTCGGCGCGGTGCTCCGCACCGGCCTGCGGGACGTCACCGCCGGCTTCGTGCTCTGGCACGCCGACGTGGTGCGGGCGCTCCGCCTCGAACAGGTCCGTAGCAACGGGTACTGCTTCCAGGTGGAGTTGAAGTACGCGGCGGTGCGGGCCGGTTGCCCGGCAGTCGAGATCCCGATCCGCTTCGAGGAGCGCCGGGACGGCGCCTCCAAGATGTCGGCCGGGGTGCAGTTCGAGGCGGCCGTGTTGCCGTGGCGGCTGCTGCTCGGCGATCTGAGGGGCGGCCGGTCGGCGCGCCGCGTCGGCGTGATCGCCCCGGCACAGCGCCGCCGGGCCGGGGCTGGCCGCCGGTGGCCCTGACCTGGTCGCCGGCCACGGAGGGCGTGCGCGAGCCGCCAGCCGGCCAGGACCCTGGGCCGCCCACGGCCCGGGCCGCGGCGCCCGCGCTGCTCGCCTACGCCGGGGTGCGGGCGGTGGGCCTGCTGATCCTGTGGATCTGGGCGGCCGTCGAGGACCGCGACCCCTACCAACTCCTCACCGACCGCTGGGACGCGGTCTGGTACTCCGGGATCGCCGAGAGCGGCTACGGCCGCCAGGTGGCGCTGCCGGACGGCGGCGTCCACTCCGACCTGGCGTTCTTCCCGCTGCTCCCGGCGCTGGAGCGGGCCCTCGCCGCCGTGACCCCGCTCGGCGTGCACGACACCGGCCTGCTGATCTCGTGGGCCGCCTCGCTGGCCGCGGCCTGGGGGATCTACGCCGTCACCACGCTGGTCACCGGCCGGCGCGCGGCCGGCGTGCTGCTGGCCGCGCTGTGGGGCGCCTACCCCACGGGCTTCGTCCAGTCGATGGCGTACACCGAGACGCTGTTCACCGCGCTCGCCGCCTGGGCCTTGTACGCGGTGCTGACCGGCCGCTGGGTGTGGGCCGGGGCGCTGGCGTTGACGGCCGGCCTGAGCCGCCCGTCGGGCGCGGCCGTGGTGGCCGCCGTCTGGCTGCCGGCCCTGGTCACGGTCTGGCGGACGCGGCGCGCCTCGCCGCGGCTGCTGCTCGGGGTGGCGCTGGCGCCGCTCGGTTGGCTGGCCTACGTGGTGTACGTGGGCGTGCGCAGGGGCGGCCCGTTCGGCTACTTCGAGGTGCAGGCCGAGTGGGACAACAGCTTCGACGGGGGCGCGGCGCTGCTCGGCTTCGTCTGGGAGAACCTGACGACCAACGTGATCGGCGGGATCGGCCTGGCGGCGGCGCTGGCCCTGGTCGGCTGGCTGGTATGGCTGCTGGTGCGGGAGCGTTGGCCGCTGGCGCTGCTGGCGTACACGCTCTGCATGGTGGTCATCTCCCTCGTCGGCTCCGGCTACTTCGGCTCCCGGCCGCGGCTGATGATGCCGGCCTTCGCGTTGCTGCTGCCAGCCACGGTGTGGCTGCTGCCTCGGTTGGGGAGAACCGGCCTCGCGGTGGTCGTGGCGGTGGCGGCCCTCGCCTCCGGCGCCTACGGCGCGTTCACCCTGCTCGGGCCTGGACCGCCGTAGGCGTGCCGCCGTTGGCTTGCCGCCGGCCGCACGGGAAACCGCGGGCCGGCTGTGGTTGGTCGCGCCCACGCGGCGGAGCCGCCCGATGCGGGGGCCCCGCGCCCCTTACGGGGCCCTGGGCCCCTTGGCCGGTGGGTATCCGCGGGTGCGCGGTGGTTGGTCGCGCCCACGCGGCGGAGCCGCCCGATGTCACTTCCCCGCGCCCCTCGTCTTGCGGCAGCCCCAACCAACCCGCGGATACCCACCCGCGAGGGGCCCCGTCAGGGGCGCGGGGAACTGCGCGATCAGCCATCGCGGCGCCGCAGGTGAGGACGCGGCCCTCCGCGGAGCGCTAGTGGTGTTTGACGATCTCGCCGTTCAGGAGGACGACCAGGCAGCCGCCAGCGGTGGCGCAGTATTCGATCTCGCCCTCCGAGGTGCGGTGTCGGGAGCGCAGTGTCCACTGTTCGGCGTCGCCCGCGTCACCTGAGGCCGGCCGGCCGCAGATCGGGCAGACGTCGTCCTCCTCCCCGGCAGGGGCCCGCGGCAGGTGTGTTCTGACCGGGCCCGCCGTCCGGCGCCTGGACTGCGCCACCGCCCAGGCGCTGGCCGCCACAACCAGCGCGACGGCGCACAGCTGACGCGTGGTCAGCCGCTCGTCGAGCAGCACGAAGCCGACGGCCGCGCCGACCGCCGGGGTCAGCGACAGCAGGACGCCGAAGGTGCGGGCGTCCACCCGGCGCAGCACCACCGTGTCCAGCGTGTAGGGGATCAGTGAGGAAAGCACCGCCACCGCGAGGCCCGCGCCGAGCACCGAGGGGTGCGCGACCACCGCGCCGCCGTCCGCCACGGCCGCCACCGGGGTCAGCGCGCAGGCGCCGACCGCGAGCGCGACCGCGAGGCCGGACCAGTCCTGGAAGAGCGCCCCCACCTGGCGGTTGAGCAGTACATAGCCGGCCCGGCAGACCCCGGCGAGCACCCCGAGCACCACCCCGGCGACGGCCAGCGAGGCGCCGGGCGAGGCGAGCAGCAGCACCCCGGCCAGTGCCAGCAGCGCCGCGGACAGCTGTCCTGGCCGGCGGGACAGGCCGACCGCGAGCGCCAGCGGCCCAAGCAGTTCGAGGGTGGCGGCCACGCCGATCGGCAGCCGCTGCAGGGCGCCGAAGTAGGCCACGTTCATGGCCGCGAGCACCAGGCCGAGCGCGATCACGGCCCGCCACCGGCGCGCGTCGAACGCGCGCACCCGGGGGCGGGCCACGGCACACAGGACCAGCGCGGCGAAGGTGAGCCGGAGGCCGGCCAGGGCCAACGGACTCACCTGGTCGTAGGCGCCCTTGGCGACGGCCGCACCGAGTTGGAGGGAGGTGATCTGCCCCAGTACCAGCAGGATGGTGCTCATGACATCCAGCGTGATGTCATGGCCTTATGCAGTTCAACCATTACGGCGGTGAGGCCGCGCGGCTCGCCGCCGACCTCGTCAACCTGACCGTCCAGCCCACCCCGGAAGAGCTCGAACCCCTGCTGGTCGCCAGGGACATCTCCCGGCCCAGGCTCGACGCGGCCGAGGCGGCGGAGATCTGGCTGTGGAGCCGCCGGCTCGCCCGCTGCTTCGGGCCGCAGGACCTCGCCCGACGCTGCGAGACCGTCAACGCGCTGCTCGCCGACGCGTCGAGCCGCCCCTACATCTCGCAACACGGCGGCCGCGCCCCGCACCTGCACTACAGCTTCCCCGGCGCGGGACCGGCCGCCCACATCCGCGCGGTCACCGCCGCCGGACTCGCCTACGTGGTCTGCTTCGCCGCCGCCGAACGCCTCGGCCGCTGCGCCCGGGCCGGCTGTGGCCTCGCCTATGTCGACACCTCGCGCAACGGCCGGCGCGCGTACTGCTCCGTGCGCTGCGCCAACAACGACGCCGTCGCCCGCCACCGCGAGCAGCGGCGGTCAGCGGGCCGTGCGCAGCCAGCCGGTCCAGGATGAGGTGATCATGTCGTCCAGGGTGTGGCTCGCGGTCCAGCCGAGCTGCTTGGCGGCCAGGTCGGGGCAGGCGACGACGCGGGCCGGGTCGCCGGGGCGGCGGGGGGCCGTCCTGGGGCGCAGCCTGGTGTGGCCCGTGACCTCGCAGGCGGCGCGGATCATCTCGCGGACCGAGACGCTCTCGCCGCGCGAGACGTTGACCGTGAGGTGCTCGGGCGTCGGCTGGTCGGCGAGCGCCTGGGCGGCGGCCAGGTGGGCCGCGGCCAGGTCGGCGACGTGCAGGAAGTCGCGTTCGCAGGTGCCGTCCCTGGTCGGGTAGTCGTCGCCGAGGATCCGGGCGGGCGCGCCGGCGTGCAGGTACTCGAACGTCATGGGGAGCAGGCCGGCGCCGTTGGTGTCGGCCAGCCGCGGTTCCGCGGCGCCGGCGACGTTGACGGAGCGCAGGCAGGCGGTGCTGATGCCGTGGGCACGGCCCGTGGCGCGCACCAGCCACTCGCCGGCGAGCTTGGTCTCGCCGTAGGGGGTGGTGGGGAGGCAGGGGGTCTCCTCGGTGAGGAGGTCGGCCTCCGGGGTGCCGTAGACGGCGACCGAGGAGGCGAAGACGAAGCGGGGTACGCGGGCGCCGCGCACCGCCTCGAGCAGGATCTGGAGGCCGTGCAGGTTCTCCCGGTAGTAGCGGAGCGGTTGGCGGACGGACTCGGCGGCGTCGTGGTGGGCGGCCAGGTGGATGACGGTGGCCACCCGGTGCTCGCCGATGGTCCGGTCGAGCAGGCCGCGGTCCAGCAGCGGACCGCGGACCAGGGGCACGTCGTCGGGCAGCCGGGTGGTGTCGCCGGCGGAGAGGTCGTCGTAGACCACGACGCTCTCGCCGGCCTGGACCAGGGCGTGCACCACATGGGCGCCGACATAGCCGGCGCCGCCGGTGATCAGATAGGACATGTGCTCACCTTCCTGGGGGTGTGGGGCAGCGGGGTGGCGGGCGGGGTGGTGGGAAATGCGCTGGGTGGGGTGGCGGCTGGCGTGGGGTGGCCGCCGGGGACGGGGCGCCGGCACTCGGCGGGGACCACGGGCGGCACCCGGCGCCCGCCGAGGAAGAAGGCCCGCACCACGCGCTCGGCGGCGAAGCCGTCGTCGTAGGGGCAGAAGCGGCGGCGGAACTCGGCGCGCAGCTCGGCCGAGCGCGGGTGGGTCCAGAGCCAGTCGCCGGTCAGGGCGGCGGCCAGCTCGGGGAGGGTGCGGGTGACGGGGCCAGGCGCGAGCTCCGGCAGGTCGAGGTAGGCGCCGTGGACGGCCCGGTACGCCTCCCAGTCGGGGGCGTGGACGACGATCGGCCGGTCGAGGCCCGCGAAGTCGAAGAGCACCGGGGAGTAGTCCGTGACCAGCGCGTCGGCCGCCAGGCAGAGCCGTTCGAGCGGCACCTCCGGGTGCTCGTCCGGGGTCAACAGGACGAAGCCGGGGCCGAGTTCGTGGACCAGCTGGTCGGTGTCCAGCGGGGTGTGGCGGTAGCCGCGGGGGGCCGGCGCGTAGAGGACGGCGCGCACGCCCTCGGGTACGCCGAGGCGTGCGCGGGCGCGCGGTACCTCCTCGGCGTGCGCCGTGTGGAAGAGGTCGGCGCGCGGCGAGCCGTACTCGAGGATCGTGTAGTCGGCCGGGTAGGCGGTGCCGCAGGCCAGGGTGGCGTACCGGTTGGCCGACAGGCAGTGGTCCCAGCGGTCGATCTCGCGCAGCAGCGGGCCGAGTCGGGGGTCCGCCGCGTCAAGACCCTGATGGGCGAGCGGGGTACCGCGGTGGGTCTGGAGCCGCAGTTGTCCCGGGCGGGCGGCGAGGGCGGTGGGGAAGGCGGCGTTGCCGACCAGGAAGCGGGCCCTGGCCAGCGCCGTCCAGTGCTCGGCGGTGCCGGGCACCAGCCGGCGGACGCCCTCGGGCAGCGGGTGTTCAGGAGCCGCGACCCAGGCGGTGGCGATGCCGGACGTCAGCTCGCGCAGCTTGGCCTCGACGGCCGCCGGGTGGCAGGCGTAGCGCTGGTCGTGGGTGGTGAAGACCGCGAGCCCCGGGTCGAGCGGGCGGCGCAGCTGGATCAGGTAGTGCGCGCGGAGCGCGATGGCGCGTGCGCGGGCGACGATGGCGCGCACGCCGGCGTCGAGCGCGCCGTGTGCCCGGAGTGCGAGGGGGCCGGTGGCGGCGAGCAGCCGGCGGACGCGCCGGGAGCGGAGCCGGGGCCGCGGCAGGGCCGCGCCGCGGC
>NZ_BAAGPR010000091.1:0-32607 GCF_054783955.1 Streptomyces mayteni
GGCCGGCGGCCCGCCGGCCGTGCCGACGACGCCGAGCCCCCGGGAGGCCGCGGCCGCCGCGTCGATCAGGCCGCCCTCGCGGAGGCACTGCTGGTAGCGGGCCGGGCTCAGCCGCTCCCGCACCTGCCGCTCGCAGACGGTGTGCGCCGAGTTGAAGTACTCGGAGCCGAAGAGCGGCATGCCAACGGAACGCCAGAGGCGGGCCGCCGCGCCCTGGAGCACCGCGGCCTCCACCGGGTCGCCCTCGGTGACCGTGATCCCCGCGAGCAGCTCGATGGCCAGCACCGTGTTGACCATGTCCTGGAACGTGTACGAGGTGCGCAGCGACTGCTCGACCAGCTCCCTGGCCGTGGTCGTGTCGGCGCGGTGCCAGGCCGCGTAGCCCAGGCCGTAGAGCGCGTACGCCCTGGCCCACTGCTCGCCGTGGTCCTCGCACGCCTGCCGCACGTCCTCGTAGATCGCCAGCGCGCCGGCCAGGTCGCCCTGGAAGGCCACCACCATCGCCAGCTCGCAACGCCCCATCAGCACGTTGCTGTTGAGCTCGCCGATCTCCTCGTAACGTGCCAGCGCCTCGCGCAGCAGCTTCTCGGCCCGCTGCATCTCGTCGCCCACCATCGCCAGGCAGCCCGTGAGGTGCACGCTGTAGGCGGCGGCCCGCGTGTTGCCCGTGCGCTCGGCGCCCTCCCGGCACTCGTGCAGCACGGTGAGCGCGGCCACCGTGTCGCCCTGCAGCACCGCCACGTAGCCGGCCACCCACAGGGCCTTGAGCCGGGTCTCCTCGTGGTCGGTCTCGGTCTCCAGCGCCCGGTGCAGCCAGTGCCGGCCCTCGGCGAGCCGGCCGCAGCCCACCCAGCAGAACCAGAGGGTGGCCGCCAGGTAGAGCCCGAACCTGCCGTCCTCCTCGTCGTCGAGCGCGAACTCCAACGCCGCCCGCAGATTGGGCAGTTCGTCGTCGACCCGGGCCGCCACCTCCGCCTGCCTGGGGCTGAACCACTCCAGCTCGCACCAGGTCGCCAGGCCGGTGCACCAGTCCCGGTGCCGCCGCCGCAGCCGGCGCGCGTCCCCGCTGGCCGCCAGCCAGTCCTCGCCATAGGCACGCAGCGTGTCGAGCATCCGGTAGCGCACGCCGGAGCGCGCGTCCTCCCGACTCACCACGGACTGCGCGACCAACTCGGTCAGCACGTCGAGGACGTCCTCCGCCGGCAGGTCCTGTCCCGAGCAGACGTACTCGGCGGCCTCCAGGTCGAAGTGGCCGGCGAAGACCGAGAGCCTGGCCCAGAGCAGCCGCTCGGGGCCGCTGCACAGCTCGTGGCTCCAGCCGACCGCCGTGCGCAGCGTCTGGTGGTGCGGCGGCGCGCCGCGCACCCCACCGACCAGCAGTCGGAACCGGTCGTCGAGCCGCTGCAGGATCTGTTCGAGCGAGAGGGTACGCAGCCGGCCGGCGGCGAGCTCCAGCGCCAGCGGGATGCCGTCGAGCCGGTGGCAGAGCTCGCCGACCAGCCGCCGGTTGGCCCTGGTCACCTGGAAGGCGGGCAGCACCGCGGCGGCCCGCTCCGCGAACAGCTCGGCCGCCTCGCCGAGCGGCACCGGATCGCTGTCCGCCGGATCGTCGGGTGGCGCGGGGGCGGCCAGCGGGGACAGCGGGAGGAGCCGCTCGCCCGCCACCCCGAGCGGCCGGCGGGCCGCCGTGAGCACCCGGAGCCTGGGCGCCCGCCGCAGCAGTTCGTGCACCAGCGCGGCGGCCGGCTCCACCAGGTGGTCGTGGCCGTCGAGCACCAACAGCAGCCGCCGGTCGGCCAGCTGTTCGGCGAGGACGGCGAGCGGCGACCGCCCCGAGTGGTCCGTGATGCCGAGCGCCTCGACCACGGCGTGCTCCATCAGCTCCGGATCGCGCACCGAGCCGAGCTCCACCAGCCACACGCCGTGCGGGAAGCGCTCGCCGGCCTCGCGCGCGGCCCGCAGCGCGAGGCGGGACTTGCCGACCCCGCCCACGCCCGTCACCGTCACCAGGCGATGCCTGGCCAACTGTCTCTTGATCGTGCCGACTTCGGCGCCGCGGCCGACGAAGGCCGTGAGGTCGGCCGGGAGGTTGCCCCCCGCGCGGCTGGTCATTGGGGTCTCCCGAGCCGCAGGCTCGGGGCCCTGAAAGCCTGACATAGCCACGCAGCGTACTGGTGGATATGCAGACCGTACAATCGCGCGTAGCCGCCCTTGGCAGCGGCGGGGGAATGCGGTAGGAGCCCGGGCGCCCGGCGCGATAGGGTCGTTCCTCGCCGCCACACGCGGAACGGGGCCTCCGTCCCCAGGTGGGCGGCGTCCGACGTGGCGCGCGTCGCACGCCCGATGGGCTCGCGGCGTCGGCGTGTCGGATTCGTGCAGGGAACCCGTCCGAGGGAAGCGGTGCGTTCGTGTCCGGTGGTGAGGTGGCCGGCCTCCTGGTGGCGGTCTTCTGGGCGATCCTGGTCTCGTTCCTGGCCGTGGCGCTGTTCCGCCTCGCCCAGGCCCTGCGGGCGGCGACCGCGCTGGTCACCGCCGTGACCGAGCGGGCCGTGCCGCTGCTCGGCGAGGCGTCCGTGACCGTGCGTTCCGCGCAGACCCAGCTCGACCGGGTGGAGACCATCGCCACCGACGTCCAGGAGGTCGCCGCCAACGCCTCGGCGCTCTCCTCGACCGTGGCCACCACCTTCGGCGGGCCGCTGGTCAAGGTCGCGGCCTTCGGCTTCGGGGTGCGCCAGGCGCTCTCCCGGCGCCGCGCCGCGCCGCCACCCGCCCCCCAGGGCCCCGTCGTGCGCGGCCGGGCGACCGTCCCCCGCGCCCGGCGTCGCAAGCGAGAGGAGTGACCCGGCCATGCTCCGCCGAGTCTTCTGGTTCACCACCGGCGCCGCGGCCGGCGTCTGGGCAACCACCAAGGTCCAGCGCACCCTGCGCGGCCTCGCGCCCGACAGCCTCGCGATCCGCGCGGCGGACCGCGCCGTCGCGGCCGGCCAGCGGGTCCGCGGCTTCGCGCTCGACGTGCGCGCCGGCATGGCGCAGCGCGAGGGCGAGCTGACCGATGCCCTCGGCCTTGAGCGCGGCCCCGACGCCGCGCCGGCCCGCGTCCTGCCGCCGCACCCCAGGGCCGAGCTGGGCCCGGGCGCCCGAAACCTCCCGCTCGAGAACCTCCCGCAATCCCGAAATGAGGACCACTGATGGAGTCGGCTGAAATCCGCCGCCGCTGGCTGAGCTTCTTCGAGAAGCGTGGGCACACCGTTGTCCCGTCGGCGTCGCTGATCGCGGACGACCCGACGCTGCTGCTGGTCCCGGCGGGCATGGTGCCGTTCAAGCCCTACTTCCTCGGCGAGGCCACCCCGCCCTACCCGCGCGCGGTCAGCGTGCAGAAGTGCGTCCGCACGCCGGACATCGAGGAGGTCGGCAAGACCACCAGGCACGGCACCTTCTTCCAGATGTGCGGCAACTTCTCCTTCGGCGACTACTTCAAGGAAGACGCCATCCGCTACGCCTGGGAGCTGATGACCGGCTCCCTCGAGGACGGCGGCTACGGCCTCGACCCCGAGCGGCTCTGGATCACCGTCTACGAGCAGGACGACGAGGCCGAGCGGATCTGGCGGGACGTCGTCGGCGTGCCGCAGGAGCGGATCCAGCGCCTCGGCATGGGCCCCAACTTCTGGTCCATGGGCGTGCCGGGACCCTGTGGCCCCTGCTCGGAGATCAACTACGACCGCGGCCCCGAGTTCGGGGTCGAGGGCGGCCCCGCCGTCAACGACGAGCGCTACGTGGAGATCTGGAACCTGGTCTTCATGCAGTACGAGCGCGGCCCCGGCGAGGGCAAGGAGGACTTCCCGATCCTCGGCGACCTGCCGGCCAAGAACATCGACACCGGCCTCGGCCTCGAGCGCCTGGCGATGATCCTGCAGGGCGTCCACAACATGTACGAGACGGACACCCTGCGCGTCGTCATCGACCGGGCCGGCGAGCTCACCGGCGTGCGCTACGGCGCCGCCGACACCTCCGACGTGGCGCTCCGGGTGGTCGCCGACCACATGCGCACCTCCGCCATGCTCATCGGCGACGGCGTCACCCCGGGCAACGAGGGCCGCGGCTACGTGCTGCGCCGCATCATGCGCCGCGCCATCCGCAACATGCGGATCCTGGGCGCCGAGGGGCAGGTGGTCGGCGAGCTGGTCGACGTCGTCCTCAAGACGATGGGGCAGCAGTACCCCGAGCTGCTGACCGACCGCAAGCGCATCGAGACCGTCGCGCTCGCCGAGGAGGCCGCCTTCCTCAAGACCCTGAAGGCCGGCACCAACATCCTGGACACCGCGGTCACCGACACCAGGGCCGCCGGCGCCACGGTGCTCCCGGGCGACAAGGCGTTCCTGCTCCACGACACCTGGGGCTTCCCCATCGACCTCACCCTGGAGATGGCCGCCGAGCAGGGCCTTTCCGTGGACGAGGCCGGGTTCCGCCGCCTGATGAAGGAGCAGCGGGATCGGGCCAAGGCCGACGCCAGGGCCAAGAAGCAGGGCCACGCCGACCTCTCGGCCTACCGGCAGGTGGCCGACGCCGCCGGCGCCTCCCAGTTCGTCGGCTACACCGTGACAACGGCCGAGTCCACCGTCGTCGGACTGCTGGTCGACGGCGCCTCCTCGCCGGCCGCCGTCGAGGGCGACGAGGTGGAGGTCGTGCTCGACCGCACCCCGTTCTACGCCGAGGGCGGCGGCCAGCTCGCCGACACCGGCCGGATCCGGCTCGACTCGGGTGCCGTGATCGAGGTCCGCGACGTGCAGCAGCCGGTGCCCGGGGTGGTCTCGCACAAGGGCGTGGTCCAGGTCGGCGAGGTCACCGTCGGCGCCGCCGCGAGCAGCACCATCGACCTCGCCAGGCGGCGCGCCATCGCCCGCGCCCACTCCGCCACCCACCTCACCCACCAGGCGCTGCGCGACGCGCTCGGCCCGACCGCCGCCCAGGCCGGCTCGGAGAACTCGCCCGGCCGCTTCCGCTTCGACTTCGGCTCGCCGACCGCCGTGCCCGGCACCGTGCTCGCCGACGTCGAGCAGAAGATCAACGAGGTGCTGGCCCGCGAACTCGACGTCACCGCCGAGGTGATGTCCATGGACGAGGCCAGGAAGCAGGGCGCCATCGCCGAGTTCGGCGAGAAGTACGGCGACCGCGTGCGGGTGGTCACCATCGGCGACTACTCCAAGGAGCTGTGCGGCGGCACCCACGTGCACAACACGGCCCAGCTCGGCCTCGTCAAGCTGCTCGGCGAGTCCTCCATCGGTTCCGGGGTGCGGCGCGTCGAGGCCCTGGTGGGCGCGGACGCCTACCGGTTCCTGGCCCGCGAGCACACCGTGGTGTCCCAGCTGACCGAGCTGGTCAAGGGGCGGCCCGAGGAGCTGCCCGAGCGGATCGCCGGGATGCTCGGCCGGCTGCGGGAGGCCGAGAAGGAGATCGAGCGGTTCCGGGCCGAGAAGGTGCTGGCCGCCGCCGGCGGGCTGGCCGCCGAGGCCCGCGACATCGGCGGCGTGGCCCTGGCCAGCGGCCGGGTGCCGGACGGCACGACCGCCGACGACCTGCGGAAGCTCGTGCTCGACGTCCGCGGCCGGATCCCCGGCGACCGGCCCGCCGTGGTGGCCCTGTTCACCGTGGTCGCCGGGCGGCCGCTCACCGTCGTGGCCACCAACGAGGCCGCCAGGGCCCGCGGCCTGAAGGCCGGCGACCTGGTGCGGGCCGCGGCCAAGGCGCTGGGTGGCGGCGGTGGCGGCAAGCCGGACGTCGCCCAGGGCGGCGGCCAGCACCCGGAGGCCGTGGCGGACGCCCTGGCGGCCGTCGAGCGGCTGGTCGCGGAAGCCGCCTGATGCGACGTGGCCGGCGGCTCGCCGTGGACGTGGGCGAGGCCAGGATCGGGGTCGCCTCGTGCGACCCCGACGGGGTCCTCGCCACCCCGGTGGAGACGGTGCCTGGGCGCGACGTCCCGGCCGCCCAGCGGCGGTTGGCCGCGCTCGTGGCCGAGTACGAGCCGATCGAGGTGATCGTCGGGCTGCCCCGCTCGCTCGCGGGCGGGGAGGGCCCGGCGGCTGCCCGGGTGCGCGCGTTCGCCGAGGAGACCGCTCGGCGGGTGGCCCCCGTTCCCGTGCGCCTGGTGGACGAACGGATGAGCACCGTCACGGCGGCCCGCGCCATGCGGGACTCCGGGGTCTCGGCGAAGAAGGGGAGGTCGCGCATCGACCAGGCGGCCGCCGTGGTGATCCTGCAGAACGCGCTGGAGAGCGAGCGGGCCTCGGGGCGTCCGCCGGGGCAGTGCGTCGAAGTGGTTGTCTGATCGCGGTACGGTAACGTTCGCCGCGACAGGGCAGCCGTGGGTGCTCGGGGGAAACGAGCTGCCGCCTTCGTCACAAGGGGATCGATGACTGACTATGGCCGGGGTTCCGGCTCTGACCCCTGGTACCCCGAGGATCCGCTCTACGGGGATCAGGGCTGGTCGGGCGCCTACGACGCCGCGAACGGTCAGCCCGCGCCGCAGCAGCAGCAGAACCAGCAGAACCAGGGCTCCTGGGACGGGTACGGCGGGCAGTACGGCGACCAGTCCCCGCAGCAGGGGCAGCAGCAACAGCAGTACTACCAGCAGCAGTACGGTCACCAGCAGCAGTACGGGCAACAGGGCGGCTGGGACGAGTCGGGGCAGTACTACGCGGGCGACCCCTACGGTCAGCAGAACGGTCAGCAGCAGCACGGCCAGCAGGCGGACGGCGGCTACGGCACCGGCCAGTACCCGCAGCAGGGCCAGCAGTACCAGGACCCCTACGCCGCGCAGCAGGCGTACGCCCCGCCCCAGCACGCCGAGCCACGGAGCGCCGGGCAGCAGCAGCCGCACGCCCCCCACGACCCGTACGCCCAGGGCGGCTACCCCGGGCAGGACGAGTACGGCGGTGGGCACGACCAGCACGGCGCCGCCCAGCAGCAGCAACGGCCGCCGCGCGACGCCCGTTCCGCCGGAGCCGGGGACCACGCCCAGGCGGCCCGCCACGAGGAGCCGGGCCCGGACCCGGAGACCGGCTGGGACCCGGGCCCCGACCAGGGCGAGAGCGACTTCTTCAGCCGGCGCGACGACGATGACGCCGGCTTCGTGGACGCGGACGACGACAAGCGCGCCAGGCGCGGCGAGAAGACCAAGAAGCGTCGGCTCGGCGGCGTCGGCTGCATGGTCGCCGGCGTGCTGGTGCTCGGCGGGCTCGGCGGCGTCGCCTACGTCGGCTACGGCATGTACCAGGACAGGTTCGGCCCCGCCCCGGACTTCGCGGGGGAGGGGACCGGCGAGATCGAGGTGACCATCCCCGACGGCTCCACCGTCGGCGAGATGGGCGTGATCCTCCGCGACGCCGGCGTGGTGGCCAGCGCCGACGCGTTCGTCGCGGCGGTGGGCGAGGAGCAGGGGCTCCAGCCCGGCATCTACACCCTGCGCGAGGAGATGGCGGCCGCCTCCGCCCTGGAGATGATGCTCGACCCGGCCGCGCTCAACACCTTCATCATCCCCGAGGGCCGGCGCGCCACCGAGGTCTTCGCGCTGATCGACGAGCGCCTGGGCCTGGCGGAGGGCACCACCGCCGAGGTCGCGGAGACCGCCGACCTGGGGCTGCCGGAGTTCGCCGAGGGCGACGTGGAGGGCTTCCTCTTCCCCACCCGGTACGACGTGGGCGGGGACACCACGCCCGAGGAGGTGCTGATCGCGATGGTGGACCGGGCCAAGGCCGAGTTCGCCCAGATCGACCTGGAGGGGCAGGCGGCCGCGCTCGACATGACCCCGCGCGAACTCCTCACCGTCGCCTCGCTGATCGAGGCCGAGGGCCAGACGGACGAGGAGTTCGGCAAGGTCTCGCGGGTGATCTACAACCGGCTCGACCAGGACATGCGGCTGGAGTTCGACTCCACCATCAACTACGCGATGGGCCGCTCCACGCTGGACACCTCGCTGGCCGACACCGACTTCGACTCGCCCTACAACACCTACCGGGAGTTCGGCCTGCCGCCCGGGCCGATCGCCAACCCGGGCCACAACGCGATCACCGCCGCGCTCAACCCGACCGAGGGGCCCTGGCTCTACTTCGTGACGGTCACCGAGGGCGACACCAGGTTCACCGACGACTTCGCGGAACACGATCAGAACGTCCGGGACTTCAACGCGGCCAACCAGGGGGACGGCTGATGTCACCGCGCCCGGCCGCCCACCGGGCGGCCGTCCTCGGCTCGCCGATCGCGCACTCGCTCTCCCCTGCGCTGCACCGCGCCGGCTACGCGGCGCGCGGCCTCGACCACTGGAGCTACGACAGGTTCGAGGTCGACGAGGCCGGCCTCGCCGCCTTCCTCGGCGGGCTCGGTCCCGAGTGGGCCGGGCTCTCCCTGACGATGCCGCTCAAGCGCGCCGTCATCCCGCTGCTCGACGAGCTCACCCCCACCGCCACCAGTGTCGACGCCGTCAACACCGTCGTGTTCACGGCCGACGGCCGGCGCGCGGGCCACAACACCGACGTGCCAGGACTGGTGGCCGCGCTGCGCGAGCGCGGCGTCACCCGGGTCGAGCGCGCGACGGTGCTCGGCGCCGGCGCGACCGCCTCCTCGGCGCTCGCCGCGCTGGCCGAGGTCTGCTCGGGCGAGGTCACCGCCTATGTGCGCGGCCCCAGGCGGGCCGCCGAGATGCGGGCGCTCGGCGCCAGGCTCGGGCTGCCGGTGGCCGTCGCCGACTGGTCGGAGGCCGCACGCGGCCTCACCGCCCCGCTGGTGATCGCCACCACCCCGGCCGGCACCGCGGACGCGCTGGCCGAGGCGGTGCCTGCGGCGCCCGGCACTCTCTTCGACGTGCTCTACGAGCCCTGGCCGACCCCGCTCGCCGTCTCCTGGTCGGTTCGTGGCGGGCAGGTGCTCGGCGGGCTCGACCTGCTGGTGCACCAAGCGGTGCTCCAGTTCGAGCTGATGACAGGCGAGACCCCGGGGCCGCTCAAGGAGATGCGCGCCGCCGGCGAGGCGGCACTCGACTCCGAGGCGGCCTGACCCCCGGCCCCCGGCGCTCCGTCTCGCGGTTCAGAACGGGTCGGGGCGCGCCGCGCCGACGTGGCAGGATCAGGGGTGGGGCCCGGCAGGGCCGGCAGAGGTCGAGAAGTTCGAAGGAGCACCGTTGAGCAGGCTGCGCTGGCTGACGGCGGGAGAGTCGCACGGTCCGGCACTGGTGGCGACGTTGGAGGGTCTGCCCTCCGGCGTACCGATCACCACCGACATGGTGGCGGACGCGCTGGCGCGCCGCCGCCTCGGCTACGGCCGCGGCGCCCGGATGAAGTTCGAGCGCGACGAGGTCACCTTCATCGGCGGCGTGCGCCACGGCCTGACCCTGGGGTCGCCGGTGGCGATCATGGTCGGCAACACCGAGTGGCCCAAGTGGGAGAAGGTCATGGCGGCCGACCCGGTGGACCCGGCGGAGCTGGCCGACATCGCCCGCAACGCCCCGCTGACCAGGCCGCGTCCGGGCCACGCCGACCTGGCCGGCATGCAGAAGTACGGCTTCGACGAGGCGAGGCCGGTGCTGGAGCGCGCCTCCGCCCGCGAGACCGCGGCCCGGGTCGCGCTCGGCACGGTCGCCCGCTCCTACCTCAGGGAGACCGCCGGGATCGAGATCGTCTCCCACGTGGTCGAGTTGGGCGCCGCCCGGGCGCCGAAGGGCTCGCTGCCCGAGCCCGGCGACACGGCCCGCCTCGACGCCGACCCGGTGCGCTGCCTCGACACCGACGCGAGCAAGGCGATGATCGCCGAGATCGACCAGGCCCACAAGGACGGCGACACCCTCGGCGGCGTGGTGGAGGTGCTGGCCTACGGCGTGCCGGTCGGCCTCGGCTCCCACGTCCACTGGGACCGCAGGCTCGACGCGCGGCTGGCCGCCGCGCTGATGGGCATCCAGGCCATCAAGGGCGTCGAGCTCGGCGACGGCTTCGGTCTCGCCCGGGTCCCCGGCTCCCAAGCCCACGACGAGATCCTGACGACCCCCGAGGGCATCCGCCGCGCCTCGGGCCGCTCCGGCGGCACCGAGGGCGGCCTGAGCACCGGCGAGGTGCTGCGGGTCCGCGCCGCGATGAAGCCCATCGCCACCGTGCCCCGGGCCCTGGCCACCGTCGACGTCACCACAGGCGAGCCGGCCAAGGCTCACCACCAGCGCTCCGACGTCTGCGCGGTGCCGGCCGCCGGGATCGTCGCCGAGGCCATGGTGGCGCTGGTCCTGGCGGACGCCGTCGCCGAGAAGTTCGGCGGCGACAGCGTCCGCGAGACCCGGCGCAACGTCGAGGGTTTCCTGACCAACCTGGAGATCCGGTGACGGGGCCGGGGCGGTCGGCCGGCCCGCTCGTGGTGCTGGTCGGCCCGCCGGGCTCGGGCAAGTCGACCATCGGGGCGGTGCTCGCCGACCGGCTCGGCGTCGCGGTCCGGGACACGGACGCGGACGTCGAGCGGAGCGCCGGCAAGGCGATCGCGGACATCTTCGTCGAGGACGGCGAGGAGCGGTTCCGCGCCCTGGAGGCGGCCGCCGTGCGGGACGCGCTGGCCGAACACGACGGCGTCCTCGCGCTGGGCGGCGGCGCCATCCTCGCCCCCGCCACCCGGGCGCTGCTCGCCGGCCGGCCGGTGATCTTCCTCGACGTCTCGTTGGCCGAGGCCATGAAGCGGGTCGGCCTCGACACCTCGCGGCCGCTGCTCGCCATCAACCCGAGGAAGCGGTGGCGCACCCTGATGGACGAGCGCCGCCCGCTGTACACCGAGGTGGCCAGAGCGGTCGTGGAGACCGCCGACCGCACGCCGGACGAGGTCGCGCAGGCGGTCCTCGAAGCATTGGAGCCCACGACAGCATGACCCTCTCCTCAGAGGCCCCCTCCGACGCCCCCACCCGGATCACGGTGGGCGCCAGCGCCGGCTACGCCCCCTACGACGTGCTGGTCGGCCGGCGGCTGCTGGCCGAACTGCCGGGGCTCATCGGCAAGGAAGCCCGCCGGGTCGCGGTGCTGCACCCCGAGGCCCTGGCCGAGACGGGCGAGGTGCTCCGCCAGGACCTGGCGGATCAGGGGTACGAGGCGATCGCCGTCCAGGTGCCCAACGCGGAGGAGGCCAAGACCGCCGAGGTCGCCGCCTACTGCTGGACGGCGCTCGGCCAGACCGGCTTCACCCGCACCGACGTGATCGTCGGCGTCGGCGGCGGCGCGACCACCGACCTGGCCGGCTTCGTGGCCGCCAGCTGGCTGCGCGGGGTGCGGTGGATCGCCGTGCCCACCACCGTGCTCGGCATGGTGGACGCGGCGGTCGGCGGCAAGACCGGCATCAACACCGCCGAGGGCAAGAACCTGGTGGGCGCGTTCCACCCGCCCGCCGGCGTGCTGTGCGACCTGGCGGCCCTGGAGTCGCTGCCGCTCCACGACTACGTGTCAGGACTCGCCGAGGTCATCAAGGCCGGCTTCATCGCCGACCCGAGGATCCTGGAGCTCGTCGAGGCCGACCCGGAGGCCGCCCGCACGCCGGCCGGTCCGCACACGGCCGAGCTGATCGAGCGGTCCATCCGGGTCAAGGCCGAGGTGGTGGCCAGCGACCTCAAGGAGTCCGGGCTGCGGGAGATCCTCAACTACGGCCACACGCTGGCGCACGCCATCGAGAAGAACGAGCGCTACGCGTGGCGGCACGGTGCCGCGGTCGCGGTCGGCATGGTGTTCGCGGCGGAGCTCGGGCGGATCGCCGGCCGGCTCGACGACGCCACGGCCGACCGGCACCGGGCGGTCCTCGGTTCGGTCGGCCTGCCGGTCACCTACCGCGGCGACCAGTGGCCGCGGCTGCTGGAGACGATGCGGATCGACAAGAAGTCGCGGGGCGACCGGCTGCGGTTCATCGTCCTCGACGGCCTGGCCAGGCCGGCGGTCCTGGAGAGCCCGGACCCCGCGATGCTGCTGGCCGCCCACGCGGAGATCGCGGCCTGAGGGGTTCCCCTCACCACCCCCTCACCCGACGGCCGTTCGACCGTTCGGGTGAGGGGGACGGCTATGCTGCCCGCAGGAACCGCCGCCGCCCGTGCGGCGGTGACGACGGACGGTCCACGGACCGGCGACGACAGACAACAGGTGGGGAGCTGATGCAACAGCCCGGCGGGATGCCCGTGCCACCGCCCGCGCCGCCGGACGGCGCGACGACCGGATACGTCCAACTGCCGCCCGGCGGCATCGTGCCCGCGCCCACGCCAGGCGCGGCGCCGCACCCGGACGTCAGCCACGTCGGCATCGCGGTGCTGCTGATCGGCCCCGCGGGGGCCGGCAAGACGACGGTCGCCAAGTACTGGGCCGAGCGGCGCCCGGTGCCCACGGCCCACATCAGCCTGGACGACGTGCGGGAGTGGGTCCGCTCGGGATTCGCCGACCCGCGCTCCGGATGGGACGACCGCTCGGAGGCGCAGTACCGCCTCGCCCGTCGCACCTGCGGCTTCGCCGCGCGGAACTTCCTGGCCAACGGGATCTCCTGCATCCTGGACGACGCCGTGTTCCCCGACCGGCCGGCCGTCGGGCTCGGCGGCTGGAAGCGGCACGTGGGTCCGGGGCTGATCCCGATCGTGCTGCTCCCCGGGCTCGACATCGTGCTGGAGCGCAACGCGGCCCGCAGCGGCACCCGTCGGCTCTCCGACGAGGAGGTCGCCACCATCCACGGCCGGATGGCCGGCTGGTACGGCTCGGGGCTGCCGATCATCGACAACTCGCGGCACGACGTGGCGACCACCGCGCACATGCTCGACGACGCGGTGGCCAGGAGCCTCAGCACACCCCCGCAGTGGTGAGTCGGTGCCGGGTTCCGGCCATTCCCTCGCACGGGTGTCCGGGCTCCCGCTCGTCCGGCCCCGCTGAGGCGGCCGGAACTCCCGGCGCTGCGTAGGCTCGATCCATGTCCGAGGTACACGCGGGCCGGCGCTCACGGCTCCGTGCCCACGCTTCGCCGAACGGTGACGTGGCCGTCGTCGTCTCCCGGCCCTCCAACGTGCGCTATCTGGTCGGCCCGGCTCCGGCCGGCGCGGTGCTGCTCGTCGGGCACGGCGGCGGCGACGCGCTGTTCGGCCACTGGGACCCGGCCGAGGACCCGGTGGGGCCCAGGCTCACGGACGACGAGGGGCCGCGGGTGACGGTGCTCGACGGCGACGCCGACCCGGCGCAGGCCGCGGTGCGCGCGGCGGCCGAGGCCGGGGCGCGGGCGATGGCCGTCGAGGAGCACCATCTGACGGTGGCCAGGCACCGGGCGCTCCGGGAGGCGGTGCCTGGCACCGGGTTCACCGACCTCGGCTGCGCGGTGGAGCGGCTGCGGCTGGTGAAGGACGAGGACGAGATCGCGGCGCTGCGGGTGGCGGCCGAGATCACCGACCGGGCGCTCGGCGAACTGCTCGAGTCGATCCTGGTCGGGCGCACCGAGCGTCACCTCGCGCTGGAGCTGGAGCGCCGGCTGGTGGACCACGGCGCGGACGGGCCGGCCTTCCCGACCTCCGTCGCCACCGGGAGTCACTCCGGGCTCGCCGGGCACCGGCCGACCGACCGGCGGGTCGAGGAGGGGGACTTCCTCACCGTCAGGCTCGGCGCCAGGTTCCGCGGCTACCGCTGCCAGATCGGCCGCACCTTCGTCATCGGCACCAGCCCGGCGGACTGGCAGATCGAGCTCTACGACGTGGTCTTCGCGGCCCAGCGGGCGGCCCGCGAGGCGCTGGCGCCGGGCGCCGAGTACCGGGAGGTGGACCGGGCGGCGCGCGAGGTGCTGTCGGCGGCCGGGCACGGCACGGCGTTGGGACCGGTGACCGGGCACGGGGTGGGCCTGGAAATCGGGGAGGACCCTCGGTTGTCACCCGCGGCCATGGGTAGACTGGGCCCTTGTGTTCCGGTCACCGTCGAGCCGGGGGTCCATCTACCGGGCCGGGGCGGTGTCCGGATCGACGACACGCTCGTCGTCCGCTCACCGGCGGACGGTGGGCCGGAGCTACTCACCATCACGACCAAGGAGCTCCTCGCCCTGTGACCCCGCGAGGGGCGGGTGCGCGGGGGACCGCGGTCACCTTCATGCAGCAGTCCCTAGGAGATTCCGCGACCGTGGCCACCACGAACGACCTCAAGAACGGCATGGTGCTCAAGCTGGAAGGCGGCCAGCTGTGGTCCGTTGTCGAGTTCCAGCACGTCAAGCCCGGTAAGGGTGGCGCCTTCGTCCGCACCAAGCTGAAGAACGTGCTCTCCGGCAAGGTGGTCGACAAGACCTTCAACGCCGGCACCAAGGTCGAGACGGCCACCGTCGACCGGCGGGGGATGCAGTTCTCCTTCAAGGACGGCACCGACTTCGTCTTCATGGACACCGAGACGTACGAGCAGCTCTACGTCACCCCGGAGACCGCGGGTGACGCGGCGAACTTCCTGCTCGAGGGGCAGGAGTGCACGGTCGCGATCTACGAGGGGAACCCGCTCTTCATCGAGCTGCCGGCCTCCGTCGAGCTGGTGATCGAGTACACCGAGCCCGGCGTGCAGGGCGACCGCTCCACCGGTGGCAGCAAGCCGGCCCGGCTGGAGACCGGCTACGAGATCGGCGTCCCGCTGTTCATCACCACGGGCGAGAAGATCAAGGTCGACACCCGCAGTGGCGACTACCTTGGCCGGGTGAACAGCTAACCGTGTCTGCCCGCAGCAAGGCTCGCCAGCGCGCCCTGCAGATCCTCTTCGAGGCCGACCAGCGGGGCGTCCCGCCGCTCGACGTGCTCGCCAGTTGGACCGAGCTCGCCAAGACCGACGACCGGCAGCCGCCGGTCAGCGCCTACACCCGCGAGCTGGTCGAGGGCTACGCGGCCCGCGCCGAGCGGATCGACGAGCTGCTCGCGCAGTACTCGGTCGGCTGGACGCTCGACCGGATGCCCGGTGTCGACCGCAACATCCTGCGGCTGGCCGCCTTCGAGCTGATATGGCAGGACGGCACGCCGGACGGGGTGGTGCTGGACGAGGCCGTCCAGCTGGCCAGGGAGTTCTCCACGGACGACTCCCCGCCCTTCGTCAACGGCCTGCTCGGCCGCCTGAAGGACCTCAAGCCCACCCTGCGGCGCTGACCCGC
Organism: Streptomyces mayteni; assembly: GCF_054783955.1. Classification (NCBI taxonomy): domain Bacteria; kingdom Bacillati; phylum Actinomycetota; class Actinomycetes; order Kitasatosporales; family Streptomycetaceae; genus Streptomyces; species Streptomyces mayteni. The sequence continues at coordinate 15,127 of NZ_BAAGPR010000091.1, forward strand.
ACCGCGGGGCACAGGAGCCTCAGAGGCGGCGGGCCCGGCCGAATGGCCGGGCCCGCCGCCTTCTCAGGACTCCTCGGCCTGGACCGCGCGCCGCGCGTCCGCCCCGAGCACGCCCCAGCTGATCAGCTGCTCGGTGAGGACCGAGGGCGACTGGTCGTAGATCACGGCCAGGGTGCGCAGGTCGTCCTGGCGGATCGAGAGCACCTTGCCGTTGTAGTCGCCGCGCTGGCTCTGGATCGTGGCGGTGTACCGCTGCAACGGGCCGGCCTTCTCGCTCGGCACGTGAGCGAGGCGCTCCAGGTCGAGCACGAGCTTCGGCGGCGGCTCGGCGGCACCGCCGGGCGTCGAGCCGGGCAGCAGCTCCTGCACAGGGACGCCGTAGAAGTCCGCCAGCTCCGCGAGGCGCTGCACGGTCACGGCGCGGTCGCCACGCTCGTACGAGCCGACCACGACCGCCTTCCAGCGGCCCTGCGACTTCTCCTCGACCCCATGGAGCGACAGACCCTGCTGGGTGCGGATGGCCCGGAGCTTTGCTCCGAGCTGTTTGGCGTATTCGCTGGACATGTGTCTCCCCGGGACGGCTTTCTGGTAACTCACTGTGAGGTTACGCAGCGTAATATCTCTCGTCAAGCCGAGGCGACAAGGTAGCCCCTGACCTGGGGCGATGCGGAGCGTGCCGAAGCTCCTGGTATTGTCGGCCCGGATCGACCGACGTCCTTTAAGACCCGTCCAGTGAGGCGGGGAAGGAGGTCCTCTTCGTATGGACGACATGAGCAACCCTGCTCCGGCCCGCTCCGTGTTGGAAGCACCGGACATCGCGCGGGCGTTGACCCGCATCGCCCACGAGATCGTCGAGCGCGCCAAGGGCGCGGACGACGTGGTGCTCCTGGGCATCCCCACCCGAGGCGTCTTCCTGGCCCGCCGGCTGGAGGCCAACCTGCGGGAGATCACCGGGCACCCGCTCCCCGTGGGCTCGCTGGACATCACCATGTACCGGGACGACCTGCGGCTCCGCCCGGCCCGAGCACTCGCCAGGACCGAGATCCCGGGCGACGGGATCGACGGCCGCCTGGTGATCCTGGTGGACGACGTGCTGTTCTCCGGCCGCACCATCAGAGCCGCCCTCGACGCCCTCGGCGACATCGGCCGGCCGCGCGCCGTGCAGCTCGCCGTGCTGGTGGACCGCGGCCACCGCGAGCTGCCCATCCGCGCCGACTACGTCGGCAAGAACATCCCCACCTCGCTGCGCGAGACCGTCCGCGTCCTGCTCCACGAGGAGGACGGCCGCGACGGCGTGCTCCTCGGCGTGCGCGAGCACGCTGCGGAACACGTGCGCTAGCGCGCCCGCAGTCAGCCGAGCCCCACCCGGGCCCCGGCATGCCGGCACGCCCGCACGCTTCCCACGAACCACACGGAAGGCACCTGATGAAGCGTCACCTCATCTCGGCCGCCGATCTCTCCCGCGACGACGCCCTCCTCGTGCTCGACACCGCCGAGGAGTTGGCCCGCGTGGCCGACCGGCCGATCAAGAAACTCCCGACCCTGCGCGGGCGCACCGTGGTCAACCTCTTCTTCGAGGACTCGACCCGCACCCGGATCTCCTTCGAGGCGGCGGCCAAGCGGCTCTCCGCCGACGTGATCAACTTCTCCGCCAAGGGCTCCTCGGTCTCCAAGGGCGAGTCCCTCAAGGACACCGCGCTCACCCTGGAGGCGATGGGCGCCGACGCCGTCGTCATCCGGCACCACGACTCGGGCGCCCCGCACCGGCTCGCCACCTCCGGCTGGATCGGCGGCTGCGTCGTCAACGCCGGCGACGGCACCCACGAGCACCCCACCCAGGCGCTGCTCGACGCGCTCACGCTGCGCCGCCGCCTGGTCGGCGGCCGGGACCGCGGCCTCGGCGCCGACCTCGCGGGCCGCCGGATCACGATCGTCGGCGACATCCTGCACAGCCGGGTGGCCCGCTCCAACGTCCGGCTGCTCACCACCCTCGGCGCCGAGGTCACCGTCGTCGGCCCGCCCACCCTGCTGCCGGTCGGCGTCGAGCGCTGGCCCTGCGCCGTCGACTACGACCTGGACGCGGTGCTGTCCAAGTCCGACGCCGTGATGATGCTCCGCGTCCAACGCGAGCGGATGAACGACGCGTTCTTCCCCACCGAGCGTGAGTACGCCCGCCGCTACGGGCTGCACGGCGCCCGCATGGCGCGGATGCCGGAACACGCCGTCGTGATGCACCCGGGCCCCATGAACCGCGGCATGGAGATCACCGCCGAGGTCGCCGACTCGCCCCGCTGCACCGCCGTCGAGCAGGTGTCGGGCGGCGTCAGCGTCCGGATGGCCGTCCTGTACCTGCTGCTCGGCGGCTCCGAGCCCGCCGTCGGCACCCGCACCACCGAGGAGAACACCCAGGCATGAGCGAGAACACCGCGCGCACCCTGATCCGCGACGCGAGGATCCTGGGCGGCCCCCCGCAGGACGTGCTGATCGAGGGCGAGACCGTCGCCAGGATCGGCGGCGCTCTCGAAGCCGGGGGCGACGCCCGGGTGGTGGAGGCCGAAGGGCTCGTGCTGCTCCCCGGCCTGGTCGACCTGCACACCCACCTGCGCGAGCCGGGCCGCGAGGACTCCGAGACCGTGCTCACCGGCACCAGGGCCGCCGCGGCCGGCGGCTTCACCGCCGTGCACGCCATGGCCAACACCTTCCCGGTCGCCGACACCGCCGGCGTGGTCGAGCAGGTCTGGCGGCTCGGCCGCGAGTCCGGCTACTGCGACGTGCAGCCGGTCGGCGCCGTCACCGTGGGCCTCGGCGGCCGGCAGCTCGCCGAGCTCGGCGCCATGCACGACTCGGCCGCCGGCGTCGTCGTCTTCTCGGACGACGGCAAGTGCGTGGACGACGCCGTGATCATGCGCCGGGCGCTGGAGTACGTGAAGGCGTTCGACGGCGTGATCGCCCAGCACGCCCAGGAGCCGCGGCTCACCGAGGGCGCCCAGATGAACGAGGGCGCCGTCTCCGCCGAGCTCGGCCTCGGCGGCTGGCCGGCCGTCGCCGAGGAGGCGATCATCGCCCGCGACGTGCTGCTCGCCGCCCACGTCGGCTCCCGGGTGCACATCTGCCACCTCTCCACCGCGGGCTCCGTCGAGCTGGTGCGCTGGGCCAAGTCCAAGGGCTGGCAGGTCACCGCCGAGGTCACCCCGCACCACCTGCTGCTCACCGACGAGCTGGTCCGCTCCTACGACCCGGTCTTCAAGGTCAACCCGCCGCTGCGCACCGAGGAGGACGTGCTGGCGCTGCGCGAGGCGCTGGCCGACGGCACCATCGACTGCGTCGCCACCGACCACGCCCCGCACCCGCACGAGGACAAGGACTGCGAGTGGGGCGCGGCCGCCATGGGGATGGTCGGCCTGGAGACCGCGCTCTCCGTGGTGCAGCACACCATGGTGGACACCGGCCTCCTCGACTGGGCCGGCGTCGCCGACCGGATGTCCTTCCGACCCGCGACCATCGGACGGCTGGCCGGCCACGGCCGCCCCGTCGAGGTCGGCGAGCCCGCCAACCTGACCCTGCTCGACCCCGCCTACCGTGGAGAGGTGGACCCCGCCGCGTTCGCCTCCCGCAGCCGCAACACCCCCTACCGGGGCCGCGAGCTGCCGGGCCGGGTGACGCACACCTTCCTGCGGGGCCGGGCAACGCTCACGGACGGGAAGCTGGTATGAACGCCGCGCTGTTTCACCCCCTGCGGATCGCGCTCACCACGGAGGAGGGCACGGAGACCGTCCGCAGGTCGCAGGAGGTCACCGACTGGGGCGCCAGGGTCGCCTGGGTCGTCGGGCTGCTGCTGTTCGTCGCCCTCGTCTACTGGCTGATGCGCGAGGGCTGGAAGTGGCGCGCCACGCTCCAGGGCGACCTGCCCGAGCTGCCCGCGCCGCCCGCCGAGCCGGGCCCCGCCCGGCTGCGGATGGCCGGCCGCTACCACGGCTCCACCACCGCGGGGCAGTGGCTCGACCGGATCGCCGCCCACGGCCTCGGCGCCCGCAGCCGCGCCGTGCTGACCCTGACCGAGGAGGGCGTGACCGTGGTCAGGCCGGGCGCCGGGGACTTCCTGATCCCGGCCGACCGGATCCGCGGCGCGCGCCCCGAGAAGGGCATCGCCGGCAAGGTCCTCACCGAGGGCGGGCTGCTGGTGATCACCTGGCAGCACGGCGAACGGCTGCTCGACTCGGGATTCCGCGCCGACCGCTCGGCCGAGCACGCCCGCTGGATCGAGATCCTCGGCACCTACACGCCGGGCCAGGAGGACGAGTCCGCCGCCGCGGCGGAGACCGCCCCCGCACCGCACGACCCCAGGCACGACAAGGAAGGCGTCCGATGACCGCCACCACCCGCACCGCGGAGCGCACCCCGGCCGTGCTCGTCCTCGAGGACGGCCGCACCTTCCGCGGACAGGCGTACGGCGCGCGGGGCGAGACCGTGGGCGAGGCCGTCTTCTCCACCGGCATGACCGGCTACCAGGAGACCCTGACCGACCCCTCGTACCACCGCCAGCTCGTCGTGATGACCGCCCCGCACATCGGCAACACCGGCGTCAACGACGAGGACCCCGAGTCGCGGCGCATCTGGGTCGCCGGCTACGTCGTCCGCGACCCCGCGCGCCGCCACTCCAACTGGCGGGCCACGCGCTCACTGGAGGACGAGCTGACCGCCCAGGGCGTCGTCGGCATCAGCGGCGTCGACACCCGGGCCCTCACCCGCCACCTGCGCGAGCGGGGCGCCATGCGGGCCGGGATCTTCTCCGGCGCCGAGGCCGCCGCCGCCGAGGCCGCGCTGCTGGCCAGGGTGCGGTCCGCGCCCCAGATGGCCGGTGCAGAGCTGGCGCCCGAGGTCGCCACCACCGAGCCCTACGTGGTGCCGGCCATCGGCGAGAAGCGGTTCACCGTGGCCGCGATCGACCTCGGCATCAAGGGCATGACGCCGCACCGGATGGCCCAGCGCGGCATCGAGGTGCACGTGCTGCCGGCCACCGCCACCCTGGAGGACGTCCACGCCGTCGCGCCCGACGGGGTCTTCTTCTCCAACGGCCCTGGCGACCCGGCCACCGCCGACCACGCCGTCGCGCTGATGCGCGGCGTGCTGGAGCGCTCCACCCCGCTCTTCGGCATCTGCTTCGGCAACCAGATCCTCGGCCGCGCGCTCGGCTTCGGCACCTTCAAGCTGAAGTACGGCCACCGCGGCATCAACCAGCCGGTCAAGGACCTGACCACCGGCAAGGTCGAGGTGACCGCGCACAATCACGGCTTCGCCGTCGACGCACCGCTCGACCGCGTCTCCGACACCCCCTACGGCCGGGTCGAGGTCTCCCACGTCTGCCTCAACGACGACGTCGTCGAGGGGCTGCGACTGCTCGACCGACCGGCCTTCAGCGTCCAGTACCACCCCGAAGCGGCGGCGGGCCCACACGATGCCGCCTACCTGTTCGACCGCTTCGTCACCCTGATGGAGGGCCAGCGTGCCTAAGCGCACCGATATCCAGTCCGTTCTGGTCATCGGTTCAGGACCGATCGTCATCGGCCAGGCCGCCGAGTTCGACTACTCGGGCACCCAGGCCTGCCGGGTGCTCAAGGCCGAGGGCCTGCGCGTCATCCTGGTCAACTCCAACCCGGCCACGATCATGACCGACCCGGAGATCGCCGACGCCACCTACATCGAGCCGATCACCCCGGAGTACGTCGAGAAGATCATCGCCAGGGAGCGCCCCGACGCCCTGCTGCCCACCCTCGGCGGCCAGACCGCGCTCAACACCGCGATCGCGCTGCACGAGTCAGGTGCCCTCGCCGCCCACGGCGTGGAGCTGATCGGCGCCAGCGTCGAGGCCATCGCCAAGGGCGAGGACCGCGAGAAGTTCAAGGGCGTCGTCGAGGCCGTCCGCGAGGCCACCGGGCACGGCGAGTCCGCCCGCTCCGTGATCTGCCACTCCATGGACGACGTGCTGGCCGGCGTCGCGGAGCTCGGCGGCTACCCGGTCGTCGTCCGCCCCTCCTTCACCATGGGCGGCGCCGGCTCCGGCTTTGCGCACGACGAGGACGAGCTGCGCCGGATCGCCGGACAGGGCCTCGCGCTCTCGCCCACCACCGAGGTGCTCCTCGAGGAGTCCATCCTCGGCTGGAAGGAGTACGAGCTCGAGCTGATGCGCGACCGCAACGACAACGTGGTCGTCGTCTGCTCCATCGAGAACCTCGACCCGATGGGCGTGCACACCGGCGACTCGATCACCGTGGCGCCCGCGATGACCCTCACCGACCGCGAGTACCAGATCCTCCGCGACATCGGCATCGCCGTGATCCGCGAGGTCGGCGTCGACACCGGCGGCTGCAACATCCAGTTCGCCGTCGACCCGGACGACGGCCGGGTCGTGGTCATCGAGATGAACCCCCGGGTCTCCCGCTCCTCGGCGCTCGCCTCCAAGGCCACCGGCTTCCCGATCGCGAAGATCGCCGCCCGGCTCGCCATCGGCTACACGCTGGACGAGATCCCCAACGACATCACCGAGGAGACCCCGGCCTCCTTCGAGCCCACCCTCGACTACGTGGTGGTCAAGGTCCCGCGGTTCGCGTTCGAGAAGTTCCCGGCCGCCGACCCGGGTCTCACCACCACCATGAAGTCGGTCGGCGAGGCCATGGCCATCGGCCGCAACTTCACCGAGGCGCTGCAGAAGGCGCTGCGCTCCGTGGAGAAGAAGGACGCCCCGTTCGACTTCTCCGGAGCCCCCGGCGCCCCGGAGGACGTGGCCGGGCTGCTGACCAAGGCCGCCATGCCCACCGACGGCCGGCTCGGCACCGTGATGGCCGCCATCCGGGCCGGCGCCACCCCCGAAGAGGTCTTCGAGTCCACCCGCATCGACCCCTGGTTCGTCGACCAGCTCTTCCTCATCAGGGAGGTCGCCGACGAGCTGGCCGCCGCCGAGCAGCTCACCGCCGAGCTGCTGGCCGAGGCCAAGCGGCACGGCTTCTCGGACGCCCAGATCGCCGGCATCCGCGACCTCCGCGAGGACGTGGTGCGCGAGGTGCGGCACGCGCTCGGCGTGCGCCCGGTCTACAAGACCGTGGACACCTGCGCCGCCGAGTTCGCCGCCCGCACCCCCTACCTCTACTCGTCCTACGACGAGGAGACCGAGGTCACCCCCCGCGAGCGGCCCGCCGTGATCATCCTCGGCTCCGGACCCAACCGGATCGGCCAGGGCATCGAGTTCGACTACTCCTGCGTGCACGCCTGCTTCGCCCTCAGCGAGGCCGGCTACGAGACGGTGATGGTCAACTGCAACCCGGAGACCGTCTCCACCGACTACGACACCTCCGACCGGCTCTACTTCGAGCCGCTCACCCTGGAGGACGTGCTGGAGATCGTGCACGCCGAGTCCCAGGCGGGGCCGATCGCCGGCGTCATCGTCCAGCTCGGCGGCCAGACCCCGCTCGGCCTCGCCCAGGCCCTGAAGGACAACGGGGTGCCGATCGTCGGCACCTCGCCAGAGGCCATCGACCTGGCCGAGGAGCGCGGCGCCTTCGGCCGGGTGCTCGCCGACGCCGGGCTGCCCGCCCCCAAGTACGGCACCGCCTTCTCCTTCGACGAGGCCAAGGCCATCGCCGCCGGCATCGGCTACCCGGTGATGGTCCGCCCCAGCTACGTGCTCGGCGGCCGCGGCATGCGGATCGTCTACGACGAGCCCTCGCTCGCCGAGTACCTCGCCCAGCACGCCGGGCTGGTCTCCGAACACCCGGTGCTCATCGACCGGTTCCTCGACGACGCCATCGAGATCGACGTCGACGCCCTCTACGACGGCACCGAGCTCTACCTCGGCGGCGTCATGGAGCACATCGAGGAGGCCGGCATCCACTCCGGCGACTCCGCCTGCGCGCTGCCGCCCATCACCCTGGGCGGCCACGACATCAAGCGGCTGCGCGCCTCCACCGAGGCCATCGCGGCCGGCGTCGGCGTCCGCGGCCTGATCAACATCCAGTTCGCGCTCGCCGGCGACATCCTCTACGTGCTGGAGGCCAACCCCCGCGCCTCCCGCACCGTGCCCTTCACCTCCAAGGCGACCGCCGTGCCGCTGGCGAAGGCCGCCGCCCGGATCTCGCTGGGCGCCACCATCGCCGAACTGCGCGCCGAGGGCATGCTCCCGGCCCACGGCGACGGCGGCACGCTCCCGCTCGACGCGCCGATCTCCGTCAAGGAGGCCGTGATGCCCTGGTCCCGGTTCCGGGACGTGCACGGCCGCGGCGTCGACACGGTGCTCGGGCCCGAGATGCGCTCCACCGGCGAGGTCATGGGCATCGACTCCGCCTTCGGCACCGCCTACGCCAAGTCCCAGGCCGGCGCCTACGGCGCGTTGCCCACCAAGGGGCGGGCCTTCGTCTCGGTCGCCAACCGCGACAAGCGGGCCATGATCTTCCCGGCCCGCGCCCTGGTCGAGCACGGCTTCGAGCTGCTGGCCACCTCGGGCACCGCCGAGGTGCTCAAGCGGAACGGGATCCACGCCACCGTGGTGCGCAAGCAGATCGAGGGCGAGGGCCCGAACGGCGAGCCCACCATCGTCCAGCTGATCCACGAGGGCCAGGTCGACCTCATCGTCAACACCCCCTACGGCACGGGCGGTCGGCTCGACGGCTACGACATCCGCACCGCGGCCGTCGCCCGCGGCATCCCCTGCCTGACCACCGTCCAGGCGCTGGCCGCCGCGGTCCAGGGCATCGACGCGCTCACCCGCGGCGAGGTCGGCGTCCGCGCCCTCCAGGAGCACGCCAGCCAGCTGGTGGAGGCGCGGAACCGGTGAGCCGGACGACCTCGTACGACCTGCTGTACCGCACCGTCCTCTGCCGGATCGACGCCGAGCGCGCCCACCGGCTGGCCTTCGCGCTGATCCGCGCGGTGGCGCGCGTCCCCGGGCTGCGCGCCGCCGTGCGCGGCACGTACGCCCGCCGGCACCCCGGCCTCCGGGTGCGGGCCCTGGGGCGCGAGATGCCGGGCCCCTTCGGGCTCGCCGCCGGCTTCGACAAGAACGCGGTCGGCATCGACGGCTTGGCGATGCTGGGCTTCGACCACATCGAGATCGGCACCGTCACCGGCCAGCCGCAGCCGGGCAACCCGCCGAAGCGGCTCTTCCGGCTGCTCGCCGACCGCGCCCTCGTCAACCGGATGGGCTTCAACAACGAGGGCTCGGCCGCGGTGGCCGCCCGGCTGGCCAGGCGCGGCCGCCGGGTCAGGCCGGTGCTCGGCGTCAACATCGGCAAGACCAAGGCCGTCCCCGAATCGGAGGCGATCGCCGACTACGTCACCAGCACCGAACGGCTGGCCGAGCACGCCGACTACCTGGTGGTCAACGTCTCCTCGCCCAACACCCCCGGGCTGCGCGACCTCCAGGCCACCGAGCGGCTGCGCCCGCTGCTGACCGCCGTGCGCGAGGCCGCGGACCGCGCGGTGCCGGACCGCCGGGTCCCGCTGCTGGTCAAGATCGCGCCCGACCTGGCCGACGAGGACGTGGACGCGGTCGCCGACCTCGCGCTCGACCTCGGCCTCGACGGCGTCATCGCCACCAACACCACCATCGCCCGCGACGGCCTCGCCACCCCGGCCGACCAGGTCACCGCCCTCGGCGCCGGGGGCCTCTCCGGCGCCCCGCTCAGGGAGCGCTCGCTCGCCGTGCTGCGGCGGCTCCACCGCCGTGTCGGCGGCCGGGTCACGCTGATCGGCGTCGGCGGCGTCGAGACCGCGGACGACGCCTGGGAGCGGGTGCTGGCCGGCGCGACCCTGGTCCAGGGCTACACCGGCTTCGTCTACGCGGGCCCTGGATGGGCCCGAGCCATCCACCGCGGCCTCGCCGAGCGGCTGGCCGCCAGCCCGTACCCGACCCTCGCCGACGCCGTCGGCGCCGGCGCCGGCCACGAGGAGAAGAAGTGAGCGCTCCCGAACCCTTCGGCACCCGGCTGCGCCGCGCCATGGACACGCGCGGTCCGCTCTGCGTGGGCATCGACCCGCACCCCTCGCTGCTGACCGCCTGGGGCCTCGGCGACGACGTCGCGGGCCTCGAGCGGTTCGCCGCCACGGCCGTCGCCGCGCTCGCCGAGCACGTCGCCGTCCTCAAGCCGCAGTCCGCCTTCTTCGAGCGCTTCGGCTCCCGTGGCGTCGCCGTGCTCGAACGTACCGTCGCCGACGCCCGGGCGGCCGGCGCCCTGGTGCTGCTCGACGTCAAGCGCGGCGACATCGGCTCCACCATGGCCGCCTACGCGGCCGCCCACCTGGCGCCCGACGCCCCGCTGGCCGCCGACGCCATCACCGTCAGCCCCTACCTCGGCTACGGCTCGCTGCGCCCGGCCGTCGACCTGGCCAGGGCCAACGGGCGGGGCGTCTTCGTGCTGGCGCTCACCTCCAACCCGGAGGGCGCCGAGGTGCAGACCGCGGTCACCGCCGCCGGCCCCACGGTGGCCCAGACGGTCCTCGACCGGCTGCGCGAGGAGAACGCGGCCGAACTGGCCGCCGGCGCCCCGCTCGGCTCGTTCGGCGCCGTGGTGGGCGCCACGGTCGGCGAGACCGGCGCCGACCTGTCCTGCGGCGGGCCGCTGCTGGCCCCTGGCGTGGGCGCGCAGGGGGCCAGCGCCGGTGACCTGCCGCGGGTCTTCGGCGGCGCCGTGGGGCAGGTGCTGCCCAGCGTGAGCCGCGGTGTGCTGCGGCACGGTCCCGATCCGGTGGCACTGCGTGCCGCGGCGGAGCGCGAGGTGGCGGAGATCGTGCGGTTCGCCGGCTCCGGAGCGTGATCGAGCGGGTCGTTCCCGCAAACTCCGTATGGATATGTCGGAAATGCGGTCGACGATCTCCAGCTGACCAGGACTTTTTGTCGATTCTCGCTGACTAATCGCGGTGGTGGCCGCTAGTCTCCGTCGAGAGCGGAGCCCCGAGCGCGTTGCTCGTTGCTCCGCCGGTGCGGGGCTACTAGGTTCCTCACCGTTCCGTATCCGACAGTTCGATACCCGAGGTGACGTAGGCGTGGCTCTTCCGCCCCTTACCCCTGAACAGCGCGCAGCCGCGCTTCAGAAGGCCGCCGCGGCTCGCCGGGAGCGCGCCGAGGTCAAGAATCGGCTCAAGCACTCCGGCGCCTCCCTGCAGGAGGTCATCAAGCAGGGCCAGGAGAACGATGTCATCGGCAAGATGAAGGTCAGCGCGCTGCTGGAGTCGATGCCAGGCGTCGGCAAGGTTCGCGCTCGCCAGATCATGGAGCGGCTCGGCATCTCCGAGAGCCGCCGGGTCCGAGGGCTCGGCTCCAACCAGATCGCCGCGCTCGAGCGCGAGTTCGGCGCCAGCAAGAGCTGAGGTTTTCCCTACCTTCGGGAACCGGGATAATCGCCGCATGACCGATCGTCCGCGACTGACCGTGCTCTCCGGCCCCTCCGGGGTCGGCAAGAGCACGGTCGTCGCTCATTTGCGCAAAGCCCACCCAGAGGTGTGGCTGTCCGTGTCCGCCACCACGCGGCATCCCCGCCCCGGCGAGCGGCACGGTGTTCAGTACTACTTCGTGGACGACGAGGAGTTCGACAAGCTGATCGCCAACGGCGAGCTGCTGGAGTGGGCCGAGTTCGCCGGCAACCGCTACGGAACCCCGCGTCGCGCCGTGCAGCACCGGCTCGAGGCGGGGGATCCCGTCCTCCTCGAGATCGACCTCCAGGGCGCCCGTCAGATCAGGGAGACCATGCCGGAGGCCCGGCTGGTGTTCCTGGCGCCGCCCAGCTGGGAGGAGTTGGTCCGCCGGCTCACCGGCCGCGGCACCGAGCCCCCCGAGGTGATCGAGCGGCGGCTGGCGGCCGCCCGCACGGAGCTGGCGGCCGAGCCCGAGTTCGACACCACCCTGGTCAACACCTCGGTCGAGGACGTCGTGACCGAGCTGCTAGCCTTGGTCCGTTAACTAGGTACGTTGACCACATACAGAGCCCTGACCTGTCAAGAGGGGGGCCCTCCCAGACTCCCAGTGGAAGGCAGAGCGTGTCCTCTCCCATCACCACGCCCGAGGGCATCATCAACCCGCCGATCGACGAGCTGCTCGAGGCGACGGACTCCAAGTACAGCCTGGTGATCTACGCCGCCAAGCGGGCCCGTCAGATCAACGCCTACTACTCGCAGCTCGGCGAGGGCCTGCTGGAGTACGTCGGGCCGCTGGTCGACACCCACGTGCACGAGAAGCCGCTCTCGATCGCCCTGCGCGAGATCAACGCGGGTCTGCTCACCTCCGAGGCCGTCGAGGGCGCGACCGACTAGGCCCTGTCCTGGGTGAGCGTTCGGCGAGACTTCCGGGCCCGGTGGCATCTGCCACCGGGCCCGTCGTGTGCCGCGGTGCCGTGGTGCAGGATGGGAGGGCAGGGGAGTCGAGGGGAGCGCCGCCCGGGCGGCGCGGGAAGAGGCGAGCGATGGGCCGGCCGGAGATCGTCCTCGGGGTGGGCGGCGGCATCGCCGCCTACAAGGCGTGCGAGCTGCTGCGGCTGTTCACCGAGTCGGGACACGGCGTCCGCGTGGTGCCCACCGCCTCCGCGCTGCGCTTCGTCGGCGCCCCCACCTGGGCGGCGCTCTCGGGCCGGCCGGTGGCCACCGAGGTCTGGGACGACGTGCACGAGGTGCCGCACGTCAGGATCGGCCAGTCGGCCGGCCTGGTGGTGATCGCCCCGGCCACCGCCGACGTGCTGGCCCGCGCCGCCGGCGGCCGCGCCGACGACCTGCTGACCAACGTGCTGCTCACCGCCCGCTGCCCGGTCGTCTTCGCGCCCGCGATGCACACCGAGATGTGGGAGCACCCCGCCACCCAGGAGAACGTGGCCACCCTGCGTCGCCGCGGCGCCCTGGTGATCGAGCCGGCCGTCGGCCGGCTGACCGGCGCCGACACCGGCCGGGGCCGGCTGCCGGACCCGGCCGCGATCTTCGCCTACTGTCGCCGGGTGCTGGAGCGGGGCGCCGCCGAGCCCGCCCGTGACCTGGCCGGCCGCCGGGTCGTGATCAGCGCGGGCGGCACCCGGGAGCCCCTCGATCCGGTCCGCTACCTGGGCAACAGGTCCTCGGGCAAGCAGGGCTACGCGCTCGCCCGCACCGCCGCCGCCCGGGGCGCGGCTGTCACCCTGGTCGCGGCCAACACCGCGCTGCCCGATCCGGCCGGCGTCACCGTGGTCCGGGTCGGCACCACCCAGGAGCTGCGGGAGGCGGTGCACAAGGCGGCGGCCGAGGCCGACGCCGTGGTGATGGCCGCCGCCGTCGCCGACTTCCGGCCGGCGAGCCTGGCCACCCAGAAGATCAAGAAGCGGGACGACCGCGAGCCCGAGCCCATCGCCCTGGTCCGTAACCCCGACATACTCGCCGAGCTGGCCGCCGACCGGCCCGCCGGCCAGCTCGTGGTCGGCTTCGCCGCCGAGACGGAGGACGTGCTCGCCAACGGCCGTGCCAAGCTGGCCAGGAAGGGCTGCGACCTCCTGGTGGTGAACCGGGTGGGCGAGGGCATCGCCTTCGGCACCGAGGAGAACGAGGCGGTGATCCTGGAGGCCGGGGGAGCGGAGACGGAGGTCCCGCACGGCCCCAAGGACGTCCTCGCCGACCGCGTCTGGGACGTGGTGGCCCGGCGCTTGGCGTAGCCCCGCCGCGCGGCGGGAGCCGGGGGCGCACGGCCGAGCGCGTCTCGCAGTGCGGTCCGCTCTCCCCGCGACCCGGCCGGTCGGGCTAGGGTGGGGGAGCCGGGGGCCGCCGCTTTCGTGGCTGAGCCTTCGGTCCGTCCCAGCCTTCCTCCGGCTAGGATTGGCGCCGGCCGTTCACCTTCCGTGCGGGCGGCCGCCACAGTTCAGTCAGCAGCCGCTGCAACCCCAGGGAGCGATGTGTCCCGCCGTCTGTTCACCTCGGAATCCGTGACCGAGGGTCACCCCGACAAGATCGCCGACCAGATCAGCGACGCCATCCTCGACGCGCTCCTCTCCGAGGACCCGTCGTCGCGCGTGGCGGTGGAGACCATGATCACCACGGGCCTGGTGCACGTGGCGGGTGAGGTCACCACCACGGCCTACGCGGACATCGCCTCGCTGGTGCGCGAGACCATCCTCGGGATCGGCTACGACTCCTCCAAGAAGGGGTTCGACGGCGCCTCCTGCGGCGTCTCGGTGTCCATCGGCGCCCAGTCGCCCGACATCGCGCAGGGCGTGGACACCGCCTACGAGTCCCGGGTCGAGGGCGACGACGACGAGCTCGACCGGCAGGGCGCCGGCGACCAGGGCCTGATGTTCGGCTACGCGTGCGACGAGACGCCCGAGCTGATGCCGCTGCCCATCCGGCTGGCCCACCGGCTCTCCAACCGGCTCTCCGAGGTCCGCAAGAACGGCACCATCCCCTACCTGCGTCCCGACGGCAAGACGCAGGTCACCATCGAGTACGACGGCGACAAGGCGGTCCGCCTCGACACCGTGGTGGTCTCCTCGCAGCACGCCTCCGACATCGACCTGGAGTCGCTGCTCGCGCCCGACATCCAGGAGTTCGTGGTCGAGCCCGAGCTCAAGGCCCTGCTGACCGACGGCATCAAGCTGGACACCGAGGGCTACCGGCTGCTGGTCAACCCGACCGGCCGGTTCGAGATCGGCGGCCCGATGGGCGACGCCGGCCTGACGGGCCGGAAGATCATCATCGACACCTACGGCGGGATGGCCAGGCACGGCGGCGGCGCCTTCTCCGGCAAGGACCCGTCGAAGGTGGACCGTTCGGCCGCCTACGCCATGCGCTGGGTCGCGAAGAACGTGGTGGCCGCCGGCCTGGCCAGCCGCTGCGAGGTCCAGGTCGCCTACGCCATCGGCAAGGCCGAGCCGGTGGGCCTCTTCGTCGAGACCTTCGGCACCGCCACCGCCCCGGTCGAGCGCATCGAGCAGGCCATCAGCGAGGTCTTCGACCTCCGCCCGGCCGCCATCATCCGCGACCTCGACCTGCTGCGCCCGATCTACGCCCAGACCGCCGCCTACGGCCACTTCGGCCGCGAACTCCCCGACTTCACCTGGGAGCGCACCGACCGCGTCGACGCGCTGCGCGCCGCCGCCGGCGTCTGACCCCGTAGCTCGTCCCCGGATCCCTCGGACATGCGCCGCCGGCCTCGGCCGGCGCCGGGTGTCCGAGGGATCTGCTGTACTGGGCACCGTGAGTGAGACGGGCCCCCGCGGCGAGCGGGGCGACCAGGGCCCGGCGGGCGGCGAGCTGGCGCTGCTGCGCGGCGTGGCCCGCAAGCGCACCCCGCCGCGCACCTGGCGGGGCGCGCCGCTGGCCGAGCGGCTGCCCGTGGCCCGGGTCCTGGTCGACAAGGGCATGGTCCATCTCGACCGCTTCTTCGACTACGCCGTTCCCGCCGCGATGGACGCCGAGGCGCGGCCGGGCGTCCGGGTCAGGGTCCGCTTCGGCGCCGGCCAGCGCGAAGGGCGTCGCGAGGGCGGCCGCCTGATCAACGGCTTCGTCGTCGAGCGGCTCGCCGAGAGCGACTTCCCCGGCGTGCTCGCCCCCCTGGCCCAGGTGCTCTCCACCGAAGAGGTGCTCACCCCCGAGCTGCTGCGGCTCTGCCGCGCCGTCGCCGACCGCTACGCCGGGGCCCTGGCGGACGTCGTCCAGCTCGCCGTGCCGCCCCGGATGGCCAAGGCCGAGCGGCAGCAGTCCCCGCCGCCCGCGCCGCCACCGCCCGCCCCTGACCCCGGCGGCTGGGCGCGTTACCCGAAGGGGCCCGGCTTTCTCGCCGCGCTGGCCGGCGGCTCCGCGCCGCGGGCCGTGTGGACCGCGCTGCCCGGGCCGCACTGGCCCGACGAGCTGGCCCGCGCCCTCGCCACCACGCTCGCCGCCGGCCGCGGCGCCCTCGCCGTGCTGCCCGACGGCCGCTCGGCCGCCCGCGTCGACGCCGCGCTGACCGAACTGCTCGGCGCCGACCGGCACGTGCTGCTCACCGCCGACGCGGGCCCGGAGGCCCGCTACCGGCGCTGGCTGGCGATCAACCGCGGCTCCGTGCGCTGCGTCGTCGGCACCAGGGCCGCCATGTTCGCGCCGGTCCGCGACCTCGGTCTCGTGGCGCTCTGGGACGACGGGGACTCCTCCCACCACGACGTCAACGCGCCGCAGCCGCACGCCCGCGAGGTGCTGGTGCTGCGCGCCGTCCAGGAGGGGGCGGCCGTCCTGCTCGGCGGCCACGGACAGACCGTCGAGGCCGCGCAGCTGGTCGAGACGGGCTGGGCCCAGCCGCTGGCCGCGGAACGGGAGGCGGTCCGCGCCGCCGCCCCGCTGGTCCGCACCGTCGGCGACGAGGACGAGGCCCGCGACCCGGCCGCCCGCTCGGCCAGGCTGCCCAGCATCGCCTGGGAGGCCCTGCGCGACGGGCTCACCCGAGGCCCGGTGCTGGTCCAGGTGCCGCGCCGCGGCTATGTGCCCCGGCTCGCCTGCACCCGCTGTCGGACGCCGGCCCGCTGCGCGCGGTGCCAGGGGCCGCTCACCGCCGCGGGCCCCGACCGGCCGCTGAGCTGCGGCTGGTGCGGCACCGAGGCGCCCGGCTGGTCGTGCGCCGAGTGCGGCGACACCCGGCTGCGCGCCATCGTCGTCGGCGCCCGCCGCACCGCGGAGGAGTTGGGCAGGTCGTTCCCCGCCGTTCCGGTGCGTACCTCGGGGCGCGACCACATCCTCGACACCGTGCCCGACCGGCCGGCGCTGGTGGTCAGCACCCCGGGGGCCGAGCCCGTGCCCGAGGGACCCGGCTACGCGGCGGTGCTGCTGCTCGACGGCTGGGCGCTGCTCGGCCGCCCGGACCTGCGGGCCGGCGAGGAGGCCCTGCGGATCTGGCTCAACGCGGCCGCCCTCGTCCGCCCGCACGCCGAAGGCGGCACCGTGGTGGTGCTGGCCGAGGCCACCCTCAGGCCCGTGCAGGCGCTGGTGCGCTGGGATCCGGCGGGCAACGCGCGGCGCGAGCTCGCCGACCGGGCCTTCCTCGGCTTCCCCCCGGTCTCCCGGATGGCCGCCGTCACCGGGCCGCCCGAGGCGGTCGACGGCCTGCTCGACACCGCGGAGCTGCCCGCCGAGGCCGAGGTGCTCGGCCCGGTGCCGATGCCGGTCAGCGAGCCGGGCCGGCCCAGGCGCCCCGGGGACCCGCCGCCGGGCGAGCAGTGGCAGCGGGCGCTGGTGCGGGTGCCGCCCGGCAGCGGCGCGGCCCTCGCCGCCGCCCTCAAGACGGCGCAGGCCGCCCGGCTCGCGCGCCGGGAGGGCGCCCCGGCGCGCGTACGCATCGACCCACCCGACATCGGCTGAACCCTGCCGGCGCTTCGAGCCGGCTCAGCCGCTGCGCTGCCCTGGGAAGACGCCGTTCCTGCCCTCGGACCCGCCGCCCGCCAGCGGCTGCGCCGGCCGACCGGGCACCGGGCGGGCCGGCGGCACCCCGGGGGCCAGCGGCGGCGCCTCGGGCCGCACCGGCTC
>NZ_BAAGPR010000092.1:0-32390 GCF_054783955.1 Streptomyces mayteni
GCCGCGCGCGGCGCGGGCGGCGGGTGGGTCCGCCGCAGGCGTCCGCGGCGCCGCCGCGCCGACCGTCACCGGTCCACCCGGCGGCAATGCCGCCGCTCGCTTCGCGGCGCCGTCCGTCGTCGTCGGGGCGACGGTCGTGGCCGTCGGGTGGTATGTCGGCGGTGTCGGGCGGGCGCAGTTGGCGGCCGCGCGGGCGGCGGGGGATGCCGGGGTGGTGCGGGCCGCGACCGGGACCGGAGTGCGCGGCGGCATCAGGTTGCAGGCCGCGCTGCTCGCCGGCGCCGGGGCGCCGGCCGTCGCGGCCGCCCTGTCCGCGCTCGGACCGCTCGCCCGTCTCGCCTCCCGAAGGGTCTCGCCCACATGACCACGGAACTCCGCTTCGGCTACGGCACCAACGGCTTCGCCAACCACCGCCTCGACGAGGCACTCGCCGTCATCGCCGGCCTCGGCTACGACGGGGTCGCGCTCACCCTCGACCATCCGCACCTCGACCCCTTCGCGCCCCGACTCGCCACCCGCACCGCCGCGTTGGCGCGCAGACTCGACGAGCTCGGGCTCGGCGTCGTCGTCGAGACCGGGGCCCGCTACGTCCTCGACCCCTGGCACAAGCACGAGCCGACGCTCGTCTCGGCCGACGGCCGCGACCGCCGCGTCGACTACCTGGAACGTGCCGTGCGGGTCGCCGCCGACCTCGGCGCCGAAGCCGTGTCGTTCTGGTCGGGCACGCTGCCCGAAGGCGCCACGGCCGAGGAGGGCTGGCGGCGGCTCACCGCCGGCACCGCCCAGGTGCTGGAGACCGCCGAACGGCACCACGTGCGCTGCGCGTTCGAGCCCGAGCCCGGCATGTTCGTCGACACCCTCGCCGGCGTCGCCGAACTGCGCCGCCGGCTCGGCGACCCGCCCGCGCTGTGCGTGACGATCGACCTCGGGCACACCGTGTGCAACGAGGACGCGTCGACCGCCGACTGCGTCCGCGCCGTCGGCCCGCTGCTCGCCAACGTGCAGGCCGACGACATGCGGCGCGGGACGCACGAACACCTGGAGTTCGGGGACGGCGAGATCGACCTGCCCGCCGCCCTCGACGCGCTGCGCGAGGTCGACTACCGGGGGCTCGTCGCCGTCGAACTGCCCAGGCACGCGCACGCCGCGCCCACCGTCGCGGCCCGCGCGCTCGAGGCGCTGCGCAAGGCGGAGGCGGTCCGATGACGACTCCCGCCGCCGAGGCGCGGCTCGCCGAGCTCGTCACCCGGGTCACCGAGCAGCCGAACCGGCTGCCGGCGCTGTTCCCCGCCGTGGCGCGGCTGGTCGGCCGCGGCCCGACCGATCCGGAGGACCGGGGCGGGCTGCTGACCCTCCGCGTCGAGGACGAGGCCCGCGTCGCGCTGCTGGCGGCCGCGGCCGGCTCCGGCCGGCTCGACGCGGACCAACTCGCCGCGCTCACAACGGAGTTGTACGAAGACGGCGACGGCGACGAGCGGCGCGCCGTGCTCCGCGCGCTCGACCGGCTCGACGCCCTCGACCCGCGCGTCGGACGGCGGCTCGTCGAGGACGCGCTCCGCAGCAACGACCCCCGGCTGATCGCCGCCGCCATGGGCCGGTTCGCCGCCCGGCACCTCGGCGCCGACGCCTGGCGGCACGGCGTGCTCAAGTGCCTCTTCGTCGGCGTGCCGTTGGCGGCCGTCACCGACTGGGCAGCGCGCGTCGACAGCGAACTCGTCCGCATGACGGCGGACTTCACCGCCGAACGGGAGGCCGCCGGCCGCACCGTTCCCGAGGACGCCCGCCGGATCCTCGCCTCACCCCGCCCCGGCCAAGACACTCCGGAACACTCGGAAGACCCCGAACATCCAAAAGCGCGTGAAGGGGAGCGCTGATGCGCATCTTCGACCCCCACATCCACATGACGTCCCGCACCACCGACGACTACCAGGCGATGTACGACGCCGGCGTGCGCGCCGTCACCGAGCCGGCGTTCTGGCTCGGTCAACCCCGCACCTCGGTCGGCTCGTTCCGCGACTACTTCGACGGCCTCGTCGGCTGGGAGCGCTTCCGCGCCGCGCAGTTCGGCATCACCCACCACTGCACCGTGGCGCTCAACCCCAAGGAGGCCAACGACCCGCGCCTCGCCGGGGTGTTGGACCTGCTGCCCCGCTACCTCGCCAAGGACGGCGTGGTCGCCGTCGGCGAGACCGGGTTCGACGCGATGACGGAGGCCGAGGAGACCGTCTTCGTCCGCCACCTCGGCCTCGCCGCCGAACACGGCCTGCCCGTGCTGGTGCACACCCCGCACCGCGACAAGGTCGAGGGCACCCGGCGCAGCCTCGAACTCGTCGCCGGGTCCGGGCTGCCGCCCGGGATGGTGCTGATCGACCACCTCAACGAGGTGACCGTCGGCCAGGTCGCCGAGGCCGGCTGCTGGATGGGCTTCTCGATCTACCCCGACACCAAGATGGACGAGCACCGGATGGTGAAGGTGCTCTCCGAGTACGGCCTGGACCGGATGATCGTCAACTCCGCCGCCGACTGGGGGCGCAGCGATCCGCTGAAGACCCTGAAGACCGGCCGCGCGATGCTCGACGCCGGGTTCAGCGCGGACGACGTCGACCGGGTGCTGTGGCGCAACCCCGTGGAGTTCTACGCCCAGAGCGGCCGACTGCTGCTCGACGACGCCCAGGAGAGCGATCCCACCGCCACCTGGGAGGGCAACTCCGTCCTGCGCGGCCAGCGCCCGTCCTGAGTACCGGAAGGAACGAAGGAGCCGACATGACGTTCCGACACCGCGACGGCACCCGCGTGCACCTCGCCTACTGCACCAACGTCCACCCCGCCGAGGACGCCGAGGGGCTGCACCGCCAACTCCGGGTCTTCGGCGCCGGCGTCCGCGCCCGCCTCGGCACCGACCGGCTGGGCCTCGGCCTGTGGCTGCCCGCGCCGCTGGCCGCCCGGCTGGCCGCCGAGCCGGCCGAACTCGACCGGCTGCGCGGCGCCCTCGACGAACACGGCATCGAGGTCGTCACCCTCAACGCGTTCCCCTACCGCGGCTTCCACGCGCCGGTCGTCAAGAAGGCCGTCTACCGGCCCGACTGGACCGAGGAGGAGCGGCTGCGCTACACGCTCGACTGCGCCCGCGTGCTGGCCGCGCTGCTGCCGGACGACGCCGCCAGGGGCAGCATCTCCACGGTGCCGCTGGCCTGGCGCGAGCCGTGGGACGCCGGCATGCACGGCGCCACCCGTGTCCAACTCAACCGGTTGGCCGAGGGGTTGGCGAAACTGGAGGCGGAGACCGGCCGCACCGTCCGGGTCGCGCTCGAACCCGAGCCCGGCTGCGTCGTGGAGACCGTCGACGAGGCCGTCGAGCTGCTGGCCGGCGTCGACACCCGGCGGATCGGCGTCTGCCTGGACATGTGCCACCTCGCCGTCGCCTTCGAGGACCCGACCCGCGCGCTGGCCGCGCTCGCCGAGGCCGGCCTGCCCGTCGTCAAGGCGCAGGTCTCGGCGGCCCTGCACGCGGCCGCCCCGGACGACCAGGAGACCCGCGCCGCGCTCTCCCGCTACACCGAGGACCGCTTCCTGCACCAGGTCCGCGAACTGCCCGCCGAGGGCGGCGTGTTGGCCCGCGACGACCTGCCGGAGGCGCTGACCGGGCCCGAGCCGCTGCCCGCCGCCGGACCCTGGCGGGTGCACTTCCACGCCCCGCTGCACCAGCGCCCGGAGCCGCCGCTCGACACCACCACGGACCATCTGGAGCGCACCCTGGGCGAGTTGTTCGGCGGGGACGAGGCGCGCACCGACCACCTGGAGGTCGAGACCTACACCTGGTCGGTGCTCCCCGAGCGGCACCGCCCGACCGACGACGCCGAGCTCGCCGCCGGCCTGGCCGCCGAACTGCGCTGGGCCACCGGCGCGTTGCGCCGCGCCGGACTCACCGACACCGAGAGCGAGAGGGAGGAGCGGCCATGACCGCCGACACACAACGCGTCCTGCTGCTCGACGTCGTGGGGCTCACGCCCCGGCTGCTCGAGCACACGCCGAACCTGCGGGCCGTCGCGGAGCGCGGCTGGCAGGCCGAGTTGACGACCGTGCTGCCCGCCGTCACCTGTTCCGTGCAGTCCACCATGCTCACCGGGCTGCCGCCGTCCGGGCACGGCATCGTCGGCAACGGCTGGTACTTCCGCGACGTCGGCGAGGTCCACCTGTGGCGGCAGCACAACCGCCTGGTGGAGGGCGAGAAGGTGTGGGAGACCGCGCGCCGCGCCAGGCCAGGCTACAAGGTGGCCAACGTCTGCTGGTGGTACGCGATGGGCGCCACCACCGACTGGACCGTCACGCCGCGCCCGGTCTACCACGCGGACGGCCGCAAGTCCCCCGACTGCTACACGAGGCCGGTCGAGCTGCACGACGAACTCACCGACGAGCTGGGCCCGTTCCCGCTGTTCCACTACTGGGGACCGACCGCCTCGATCCGGTCGAGCGAGTGGATCGTGGCCGCCACCCGCCGGCTGATGCCGCGGGCCGACCTGACGCTCTCCTACGTGCCGCACCTGGACTACGACCTCCAGCGGTACGGCCCCGACAGCCCGCAGGCCGCCCGCGCCGCCGCCGACGTGGACCGGGTGCTGGCACCGCTGCTGCACGACGCGCGGGAGACCGACACCCGGGTGCTGGTGGTCAGCGAGTACGGCATCGCGCCGGCCAGCCGGCCGGTGCACGTCAACCGGGCGCTGCGCCGGGCCGGGCTGCTCGAGGTCTACACCCAGGAGGGCATGGAGTACCTGGACCCGTGGGTCTCCCGCGCCTTCGCGGTGGCCGACCACCAGGTGGCGCACGTCTACGTCGCGGACCCGGCGGACGTGCCGGCCGTCGCCAAGCTCTGCGCCGACCTGCCGGGCGTGGACCAGGTGCTCGACCGGGAGGGGCAGGCCGCGTACGGCCTCGACCACGAACGCTCTGGCGAGCTGGTGCTGGTCGCCGAGCCCGAGTCGTGGTTCAGCTACTACTACTGGCTCGACGACGAGCGGGCCCCCGACTACGCGCGCGGCGTCGACATCCACCGCAAGCCCGGCTACGACCCGGCCGAGCTGTTCTTCGACCCCGCCGACCCGCGCGCCAGGCTGCGCGCCGGGCTCGGCCTGGCCAGGAAGAAGGTCGGCCTGCGCTACACCACCAACGTGGTGCCGATGGACGGCCGTTGGGTGGGCGGCACGCACGGCCGGCTGCCGGCGGACCCGGCCGAGGGCCCGGTGCTGCTGTGCGACACGTCGACGGTGCGCCGCGACCGCGTCGCCGCCGCCGACGTCCGCGACCTGGTGCTCGAACTGGCCGGACTGCCAAGGAAGGTTCCCGGCCGGTAGCCACCGGGATAGTGAATCCCGGCTCCGGAGGCGTCACGGATCTGGAAGCATGGAACCGTGCACCCATCGGGGAGGGGAGAGCCGTTGCGAACGGTCGAGTGCGAGGTGGAGCTTCGAGGGAGCTGCGGAGCCGAAGCGAGGGAGGAGTTGGCCAGCACGCTGCGTGCCGAAGGGGCCACGCGGGTGGTGCCGCTGGTGGTGGCTCGCCCGGCGGCGGGACGGCGGGCCGTCGACCCGGTGGCCGTGGCCTCGCTGGCCGTCAGCTTCGCCGGCACGCTGGTCGCCGTCGTCGATGTCGTGCGCAGATGGCTGGCCGAGGGCTCGCGGGGTAACACCGTCCCCTCGGTCAGGATCGTGCTGGGTGAGGACTCGCTGGAGATCACCGAGCCGCGGACGGCCACCGAGGAGCGGCTGGTCGAGGAGTTCCTCCGTCGTCACACTCCGAGGTGACCGTGGACGGGATGACCACCCTTGATGTCCGCGAGATCGGGCAGGGGTCCTCGGCTCAGTACACCTACGAGCTGCGCTCTGGAGGCGGGGCTGGTAGCGGGCCGCTGGAGACGGAGTACGTCGTCCACGTCAGCCCGACGTTGATTCACGACTGGTGCACCGAGATCGACGCCGTCCTCACTGCGGGCGCGGCCGACAGCGACGGGCCCGGTGGCCGGAGCGAGGAGCTCGCCCGGCTCGGCGGGCTGATCTACAACCACCTTTTCCCCCGGGTCGGCCGGAGCGTACCCGACTTGGTACGGCGGCTCGACCACTCGGCCGGACCGATCCTGGTCCGTACCAACGAGTCGGCGCAGGGTGTGCCCTGGGAGTTGCTGCACGACGGCACCGAGTTCCTCGGCCTCAGGCGCGACCTGGCCCGCGGCTCGGTCGGCAGCCAGCAGGCGGTCGGCGGCCGCAGCATCGACCGCGTGCGGCGCGCGCTTGTCGTTGGTGACACCCTGGGAGATCTGGAGGCGGCACGCGAGGAGGTCAGGCGGATCTCCGGCTGGCTCAAGGGACGTGGCGTGGACTGCACCGTCTTCCTCGGGGAGCAGGCGACCGTGTCCCGCGTCGTCATGCACCTCGCCACTGAGCGGGAACCCTACGACCTGTTCCACTTCTGCGGGCACGTCTCCGCGAGCAGCGGCACGGTCGGGCTGTTGATGCACCGGCGCGAGCTGTTGAGCGCCGTCGAGTTGCAGACGCTCTCCGCGGCCGGCGCGCCGCCGGTGGTGTTCATCAACGGCTGTGCCTCGGCCGGCCGGGTTGAGAGCATGTGCCGGGGCTTTATGGTGATGGGCGCCAAAACCGTGGTCGGCACCAGGACCGAGGTCGCCGACGACGGGGCCTGGCACTTCGCTGAGGAGTTCTACGGGCGCCTGCTCGGCGGCGACTCGTCCGGCGCCGCCATGCGCGGGGCCCGCGACCAGCTGCGGGAGCGCCCGGACATGGCCTGGGCGTCGTTCCTGCTCTTCGGCGACCCCACCGCCCGGCTCACCGAAGACGCGCCGACCGAGCGGACCGAGGCCGAGGACGTGCCGGGCGACATCCTCGACCGGCTGGCGCCCGACGCGGCCGGGCTGATGAGCCGGATCGTTCGGCAGGCCGCCCCGCGCGGGGTGGTCACCTCGATTGACCTGCTGCTTGGGCTGCTCGCGGTCGAGGATCTGCGGGAAGGCATCGAGGACAGCATCGGGGCGGAGCGCCTGGCGATCCTCACCGAGGTGCTGCACACCGTCCGCGACCGGCCCCAGGGCGGGGCCGAAGAGTCGGCCGCGGACGAGAACGTGGACGACACAGAGTCGGCGGACGGCGAGGTCGAGCTTTCCGACACGGTGGCGCGGGTGCTGTTCGAGTCGTATGCCCTGGTGACGGCACGGGGAGGAACCGCGGTCACCACGGCCGATATCGTGACGACCTTCGTCGAGTTGGGCGGCGGCGCTTCCGCCCGGCTGCTTGAGCTGTGCGGTGTGTCGCTGGACCGGCTGCTGCCCGGCGAGGCCGGGCGCACCGTCGCGGCGCCCTTCGCGGTGGCCGAGAACGGCAACGGAAAGTTGCGCGTCGAGGGACTGAGCCGCAGCGCGGCCGGCGCGCTGCGGCTGGCCCGACTGCTCGCCAAGTCCCAAGGCCAGCCGGTCGGTTCCAACACCCTGTTGCTGGCCTTCGGGATGCTGGGCAGCGAGACACTGCGGGTCGCGCTGGCCGAGCAAGGCGCGGCGGGGGAGCGAGCATTTAGCCAGCTGGCCGGCAGGCTCGTCCCCCGCCGCAACGAGCTCACCCCGCGCGTCCGCACCATGTTGGAGCGGACGCACCGGGACGCCTCGGGCGCCGTCGGCGAGGCGGCGATCCTGCGCGCGCTGCTCGCCGACGAGAAGTCGGGCGCCCGGGCGGTGCTCACCAGCCTCGGCGTGGACGCCGACCGGCTCGGTCAGGATCTTCCGGCGACAGACTGAGCCCGTCCTTTGCCTTCCGGTCGTCAGGGCGGTCTGCCAGAACCGTGGCCCAATGCTGGCGCGCGCCCTCTCGGTCTCCGAGTCGGAAGGCCGCCAGCGCCAGGGCGTTGCGGGCCTCATGGTCGCCCGGGCACCAGAGCACGACGGCCGCGAAGCAGTCCCGGGCTGCTTCCAACCGGTCCTCCCGCGCTGCGGCCAGGCCCTGGTTGAACAGGTGGGCGGGGTACGCCGTCAGGTGCGCGTAGCCGAACAGCGGGGTGCCGCAGGTGGTGCAGGCTGGCGTCTGAAGTGAGTTGGCGCCTCGGCAGAGCGGGACGGGACAGGGGATCGCGGTTTCCTGCGTCGCTTGGGTCATCGGTGGGCTCCTCAGAAGGCCCGCGGCAGCGCGGGGCCGCCCCCCGGTCGGTCCACGAGGGCCCGGCTCAGCTGCTCAAGGCGGCGGAGCTCGGACACGGCCTCCTGGTGGACACCGTCGGGATCCTGGTTGATCCGCGCCGGCATGGCGGCCAGCCGCTGAAGGATGCCCTCGAACTCGGCGCGTTGCGACGGTGTCCCGGACACGGACACCCTCAGACGTGTCTCCTCCGCCTCGTTTTCCGCTGCCCGGAGGGCGATGCCAGCCCGCTGGTGAGGGCTCAAGTCGCCCAGCTTCCGCCGGGTCTGCCCGTCTGCCTGCGACTGGAGGTGCTTGCGGTAGCTGTCCAACTGCCGCACGGTCTCGGCGTATGAGCGCTGGTCGCGGGTGGTGTAGGCGGACTCTCCCTGGTCTCGCTGGGTGGTGATGGAGCGGGCCATCTCTGCCGCGTCGTGCGGGACCTCCAACTCGGTCGAGCATTCGCCGAGGTAGCTGTTGAGGTTCAGGCACTCCGCGACCAGCTTGTCGAACTTCTCCTTGGGCGGCTCAAGGTCCGGATCCCGCCGACTCATCTGGCCGACGATCTCCTCCATCAGCCCGAACTCGTGAACGGCGCGCGCTGTGTCGCCACTGGTCCGTGCTTGCTCGTACCCGTCCCGGGCCGTCGTCATCCTGGCCTGGGACACACTGCGCTCGCCCGCCGACAGGAACACGGACGCATCCTCGAAGGAGCGCCGCAGCTCGTCGACCTCCGCCTCGGTGGGCAGCGCGCGGTCCGGCGCGATGCCGACGATGCCGTCGAAGGTGGTGTCATCGATCGTGCCCTGGACGCTGATCAGCAGCGTGGTGTCGATCGCGATGTCCAGGTTGATCGGCGTCCCGGCGGTCAGTGAGGATGGGACCGGCGCGATGATGGTCTTGATCTCCCGGGCCCCCTGGTAGAGCTGGAACACGAGGCTCTCGGTGTTGCCCGGGTGGCCGTAGGTGAAGCGCGCCTTGTAGGGCAACGACTGCATGGCGGGGATCAGTTCGTCCTTCTCCTTGCGCCCGGCACGCTCGACATCAAGGAAGATCGCCTTGGCGCAGACCGCGCTGCCCACGGTGCTGCCGGATGGCCCGGCGTTCGGATCGTGGACGACCGGACGGCCGACCTGAGCGCGCGGCGCACCCGCCGCGTCGAACACCTGGAGCGTCAGCAGGCTCTGTGCCTCAGGAGTGAGTTCCACCCCTGAGAACGCGAAGTGCCCTTCGGTATTCACCTCGGCGTTGTCCTCGTAGCCGTCGATGAGGAGTCGCACCGATCCGTCGGTGAGGTCGAGACCGGGTGCCAGCGCGGTCACGGTGCCGCCGACCGTGGTGCTCTTCTTCGTGGTGACGCCCGTGCCACGCAGCGCCACCCGCACGGTGCGGTCCTGGTCGTAGAGTTCCACGCCGCCGACGGTCGCGGCGCGGATGGCGGCGCCGAGGGCCACTACGGTGTCCACCTGCTCGTACACCGGCTCGTCGCACTTGGCCCCCGCGCACAGTCGGCTGGTGACCAGCTCGCGGACCAGCGGCAGATGTGTGGAGCCGCCGGCCAGAATGACGCCGTCCACATCGGCCAGGGTGACGTTGGCCTCTCGCTGGGCATGCCGCAGGGCCTCGTCGCAGTAGTCGAAGGTGCGTTCGATCAGGGGGCGGACGGTGTCCTCGAGCTCGGCCCGCTCGACGAGGGTGTCGATGAGGACCGGATTGCCCTGTTTGTCGAGCACCGTGCCGGTGTCACGGAGCATGTACTCCGTGCGGTCCGACAGCGCCTTCTTGGCTCCCTCGGCGAGCAGCCGGAGACGGCGGAAGCGAAGCCCGTCCTCGGGGTCGTTCTCCACGTCGAGGTCGAGTGCCCAGCCGTCCTCGCGTAGTCGTTCCAGCAGGCGGTGGGTGAGCGCCGCGTCGATGTCGTCGCCGCCGAGCATGGGGTTGCCGCTGATCCCGAGCACCCGGAAGTCGCCGGCCTTGCAGCGCACCACGCTGACGTCGAAGGTGCCGCCACCCAGGTCGTAGACGAGGAAGGTGCCGTCCCGGACACCGGACTTCCAGCAGTGGTAGCTGGCCGCCGCCGTCGGCTCGTGCAGCAGGTCGACGACGCGCAGGCCGGCGAGTTCGGCGGCCTCCCGGGTCGCCTCGACCTGCGGCTGGTCAAAGTAGGCGGGGACGGTGACGATGGCCCGGTCCACCATCCAGCGCGCGCCCGCGCTGTCGAAGGCCGCCACGTCCTGCTCGATCTGCCGCCTCATCTCGCGCAGGATCTCAGCAGACACCTGCTGCGGGGTCAGCTCCTCGCCGGCTAGCGACACGGTGCGCTGGGTGCCCATCAGCCGCTTGATGGAAGTGACGGGCGCGGGGTTGCCGCCGACGCGCGCGAACGCCATACGCCCGACGATCGGTTGACTCTCCCGGCTGGCCCGCCACAGACAACTCGGCGTCGTCTGGGCCCTGCTCCTGGGGTCCTGATGGATCACCGTGGCCGTGTCGTTGGGGTTCATCACCGCCACCGCGCTGTTGGTGGTGCCCAGGTCGATACCGACCGCCTTGCTCACCCACTGGGTCATGGTGTTTCCTTGTGCTCTTTCTGCTCGCTACCTGGTTCGATGACTGGTTCGTTGTCCCGCTCTTCGACCGGTGCTCCGACGACGACCTGGCCGTAGCGGGCCACCACCTCATCGTCGTGGACGATGGGCACCACGGTCTGGACGACCACCTCGGTGGTGAACCGGCTCTCGTGGCGCCAGTGCAGGATGTCCACGAGGTCGGCGAAGCGGTCCAGGGGCTGCTCGACCGGGTCGACGGCCTTGATGTGGAGTTCCGCGAGCAAGTCCGTCATCTGTTGGTGGATCAGGGTGAGCCGACTCGCGAGGCCGTCCTGTCCCGTGACCCGCAGCGGTTTGGCCGCCTCGTCCAGCAGTTGCCGCAACCGCCAGAGGTGGACGGCGAATTCGACGGTGGTCCGACGCGCCTCGGTGACCGTGGCCCGGGTTCTTTGCCGCTCCCTGTCCAGCTCGGTGCGGAACCCCTGGACGGCGGTGGCCAGCGCCCGGCCCGGTGGTACGGGGGTCAGCCCGTCGGGGGCCGGGCGCTCGGCGAACGAGTCCCAGCCGTAGGGGATGCCGGCCGAGCTGGTGGAGTCAGCCGAAGAGGACATCGCGCACCTCCAGTGGTGGCTTGTCGGTGAGGCGGAGCGATACGGGCGCCTGGATGAGGGCGCGTCGGATGCCGAGATCCTCGGCATCCGGTGTGGGAAGCGCGCCCAGAACCCCGGAGGGCGGCCGGGTCTCGAGCCAGTGCCGCATGACCGCCGCCAAGTCGAAGTGCTCGGGCGCCGGGGTTTCGACGGACTGGGCCAGCACTCCTTGAGGCAGGGGAGAGCGGCCGTACTTTCTGACGAGGGCCCGCAAGTCGTCACCCCGGTAGTCAGCGCCCGGCGGTTCGAACACCTCGTGTAGACGTCGAGTCTCCGGGCGGCCGGTCAGCTCGTCCTTGGCCCACTCGGCCAGTGCCCGGTCATCGGGCCCGCCGCTGACCAGGGCCAGCTCCTCGTAACGCTCGACGACGGCGCCGTCCTCGGCGGAGACCGGAAGCCCCAGTACATGGAAGGGATTGGGTTTGCTGGAAGACATCATCGCCTCAGTGATCACTCGGGTTGGGCTGGGTGGACTAGCGGTTGGATCGATCGAGAGTCAGGCGGGCTCCGGGCGGGAGCACCGACAGGAGGTCGATGAGGGTCCTGATCTGGTCGTGGAGATTGCCGGGCGGGGCGTAAGCCAGGGCCAGGTCCAGCTGTTCACGCGCGTCGCGGTGGCCGTCGTCCGTTCGCCCTGGGCTGCTGGCGACCTCAGCCAGGGTGCTGGTCGCCCGGAGGAAGTAGACCCAGGCGCGGTCCTCGTCCGTGGCGGCGAGCCCTTGGAGCGTGGAGATGCCGGCCCGGGCCCTGGTGGTGTCGCCGTCCTTGACAGCGCTCAGGGCGGACCCGAGGACGTAGTCGAACTTCTCGCGGTGAAGGGCGGCGTTGGCCTGGTCGCGCAGGGTGGTGGCGTTGTCGTTGTGCGGGTTCCACTCCAGCGCCTCGGTGTAGGACCGTACGGCGGTCAGGGGGGCGTCGGCGACGAAGCCGCGGAACAGGTGGTACTTGGAGAGCGCCTGGTTTTCCCCGCGCGTGCCATTGCCCTTGGTCGCGATGCGGGCGAGTGGCTCGGCGAAGGTGCTGGCGCGGTCGAGCGTCTGACGCATCTTCCGCTGCCTGACGGGTTGCGGCTCACTCAGGTGGTAGATGCAGAGCAGCCACTCGTTACACCAGTCGAGCCCGGCGATGAGCAGCCGGAGCGCGGGGGTGGCGAGACCGGCGAGCGGTTCGAGGGCGCGGACTCCCGCGTCGAAGTCCTTGGTGATCCCGGCGGGTTGGCGCGCCACGCCAGCCGGGTCCGTGAGCTTCTGCCCGGCGGCGTTGATGGCCTCGTGGTACCAGTCGTCGAGGACGTCGCCGGCCATACGGGAGATCTCCGCCCAGTGGGAGCGGCCTCTGGGGTGGGCGAGGCCGTGGAAGACGTCACCACTCCTGATGCGGGCGCTCGGCGCCTCGCTGTCCTGCCACAGACTCATCGGGGACAGCAGTTCGCGTACCGCGGGTTCGCCCTGCCGACAGGCGTCAAGGGCCGTCAGGTGTGTGCGTGCGGTGCCGTGTTCGCCCCGGGCCAAGGCGGCGGCCCCCCGGGTACGGTGCAGTTCGAACAGTTCCCGACAGATGGCCGGACACAACTCGCCGGCCAGGTCCTGGTGATGGTACTGGGGCCAGAAGGACGCGGTTCCGAGGAGCAGCGTCCACAGGGCCGAGGCACGCGTCAGAAGCTCGGCCGCCTGCTCGGTGTCGCCGCTCGAGGCGAGGGCGGCCTCCCGGTGGAGCACGGCCAGGGTGTGGTGCAGGGGGATGCCGATCTCCCGGTACTGAAGGCGCCGGGCCCAGGCCTCACGGACCCGGCTCTGCTCGTTGGAGAGCAGGGCTTGGTGGAGGAGGACGTCGGCTTGGATCTCCGTCTCCAGAACGGGGTAGCGGCCCGGGCGATCCCATGGCATCGGAGCGGTGGTCGTGCCGGGGACGAGATGGGCGAGCAGCCTGACGACGCAGGCGTCGATCTCGAGGTCGCGGGCCAGTCGCCGGAGCGTGTCCGGTTGGATGGGGCTCACGTCACCTCTCCTACCTGGGGGTTGGGGATGGGGTCGCCGGCGGCGGCCGCCGCCGCGGCACGTAGCAGACGAGCCGCTGTCAGCGGGGCGTTCTCGCGGTAGGCGAGCACGGCCCGGTGGCACTGGAGATGGACGTACTCACCGCGGGCCGGGGAGCGCTCACCCCGGGCATCGTGTTCGGCCCGGTGCACGGCATGCCCCCAGTGGCGCTCGGCGAGCTCGAACTCGCCGAGCGCCGCCGCGCATCGGGCGAGCGTGTCGTAGGCGACGGCGGGTCGCGGGCGGTTGCCGATTCGGCGCAGGTAGCCGATCAGTGGCCGCGCGCGCTCGGGGTTGACCCGGCGGCCGGCGGTCAACCGGGCACACATCGCGGGCAGCAGGCGGGTGAGGTCGACGATGTCGGTGAGGTCGAGGTCGTCGGAGACCTCGGTCAGCAGGTCGAGGCAGCGTTCTGGGGCGCTGCTGGCCAGGGCGGCGGCGAAGACGAGGCGGGCCAGGGCGCCCTCGGGGGGTGGTTCCTGAGGCGGCCGGCTGTCCAGGGCGTCGGCGAGCAGGGCGCAGCTGAGGTCGTTCGCCGCTGCGGCGTCCTCGGCGGCGGCGCGGAGACGCTTGACGGCCGTCGCGCGGTCGTTGGCGCGGAGGTCACGGTAGGCCAGGGCTCGGGCGACGAGTGGATGGGTGGCGAGGGAGGCGGGCGGCTCGTACGGAGTGGGTTGCCGACGCATCGCCATGACCACGGCCTGGGCGGCCGGCTCCACGACAGTCGGCAGCGGATACCGCTCGGCGAGCCGGCTGAGCAGGCGGAACGCACCTGGGGCGGGGCCCCGTCGGATCGTCTTGGAGAGCGCGGCGGCGAGGCCGCCCAGGGCCGCGACGGGCGGTCGGCGGACTCGGTTGACCAGGGCCAGCAGCTCGTCGCCGATCCCGGACTCGACCGCAGCCGGCTCGTCGGCAAGCCGGGCCAGCCCCAAGACCCAGGTGACCCAGGGCTGTTGGGCGCGGATCAGGGCGAGTGCCGGGTGTTGAGCGGAGCCCGCGATGGCCTCGGCGGCCTGGGCCAGCGCGAGGGCGTCGGAGGGGAGGACATCGCCGGCGGCGGCGATGGCGGAGTTGAGCTCGCCCGCCGCGAGCCCCGCCTGCTCGGCTGCGCGCTCGGGCACGGCGGCGAGGCCCTTCAGACGCAGGGCGCCCAGCAGGTAGCGTGCCTGCGGCGGGCCGTTGGCCGCCAGTGGGGTGAGCCGTTGGATGCCGGGTGGCGTGACGGGTGTCGTGTTGCTCGTGGCCCAGTCGGCGGCCGTGGTGTCCAACCAGACACTGAGGATCACGGACTTGGGATCGCTACGTCGGCCGAGGGAGGCCCGGGCTTGGCCGGTGTCCGCGTGCTCCAGGTGGTGGGCGGCGAGGATCAGGTCGGCCCGGGAGTGCCCGAGTCGCCGGGCTTCGCCGAGCAGGCGATGGCCTTCGGCCGGATCCTGCCGCAGGGCCAGCAGCCCGGACCAGAGCAGCCGGTCGGCGCGGGGCAGCCGGCGGTAGAGTGGGGCGCGCAGCAGGTCGGCCAGCCTGCCGGGAGGTTGCCGCCCAAACGCCGCGCCAAGCGCGGTGCGCAGCGCTTCGATCCGCTCGGGCGAGCCACGGCCCGGGGGCAGGGGGCCCGGATCCTCGGTGGGGCGCAGCGCGCCTGCGAGTCCGACTCGGAGGGCGGCGATCCGCTCATACCTGGGTGGTGGTTCGGGAAGTGCGAGCCGCCGGCCGGGGACGGCGTCACGCAGCAGGCAGCCGAGCGCCCAGTCGTCGGACGTGGCCCGCAGCGCCTGGGCGCGGCGGGCGAGCACCGCACGGTCGTCGCACAACAGCGCGGCCCAGGTGGCGTGGTAGACCCAGTCCCGCTGGCCGGTCAGGGGGGCGAGCAGGGCGTGCGCGGCCGCCGCGTCCCCCTCCACGAGGTGGACACGGCCGCGCGCGTAGTCGAGCCACGGGCCGACATGGAGCGCGACACCCAGGGTGTCAAGAAGGGCGGCGGAGAGCGGCGGGCTGGCGTCGGTGGACGAGTCGAACCAGTTGAGGACTTCGATGAGTTGGGCCATCTCATGCAGCCGGCTGGCTGCCGGTGACCGGTGGGCGCGGTCCATGGCCCAGTCGGGTACGAGGGCGGCTTCGCCGTCGCGGACCAAGGCGGCCAGCAGACCGAGCAGCGGGGTCGGGTCCTCCGGGGCGACGGCGCAACCGGTGGCGAAGTGCGCAGCGGCCGCGGCCGGTTGGTCGAGCACCAGAAGTCGGTGCAGGCCGAGTGCGATCTCGGCGGCCGGGAAGTCAGGTGTGTCCCGCACGACCGCGGCCAGTTGGGCCGCTCGGTCCAGCTGGTGGGCGTGGGCGCTGAAGTCGACGGCGAGTAACTCGATCACCAGGGCGACCACTGCCGGGGGACGCGGCACGCCCCGCCGCAGCAAGTCGCCGTAGACGGGCAGGTGCTCGTCGTCTTGGGCACGGCCGCGGGCCAGCTCCGCGGCCGCCGCGGCGCGCACCGGTTCGTCGATGGCCTCGGCCCAGTAGAGCCGGGCCAGCAAGGCGTTGGCGGCGCCTGGCTCGTCGCGGGCGAAACGGGCCCGGATCAGCGGGCGCCATGCCTGCTCAACGGAGAACCGCCCGGGGAGGGCCAGTTGGCCGCCGACGAGTTCGAGGTCTGTGAAGTCGTCGTCGGTCAACAGCGCGCGGAACCGGTCACCCGCGCAGGAGACTACGAACGGCACCCACAACTCGGCTGCCGCGCCGGGACGTTGAGCCAACCCCTGACGCACCTGGCGTAGCTTGGTGAGACCGCGCTCGGGGTCGATGTCGGCGAGGGCCGCCGCCCAGCGGTTGTGGAGCCGGCCGGTCGGGGTGAGGGCGTTGACAAGGGAACGCCAGGTGACCACCATGTCCGGAGCTCACCCCCGTCCTAGCTCGCGGTCGCACTCCCACTCGTAGCGCCGTGCGGCGAACCATCTCTTCGCCTCGCGGTAGAGCTCGATGAGCCGGTTGAGCACGGCGACGCGCTCAGCGGTGGTGGTCAGCACGGCGTGCTCCTTGACGAGCCGCCACCCCTCGGCGAGACAGTCCCCGGCGGCGCTCGGGTCGCCCTGGGTGTGCAGGACCTCTGAGTGCAGCCGAAGTAGATGGAACTTCTCAGCGAGCGTGAGGGCCGGCTCCTCCCTCAGGGCGCGCTCCAGGATCCGGTGGGCTTCCACGAGGTCCCCGGCGGCGATCAGTGCCTTCGCTTCCCGGAGCTTGGCCGCGCCCGGTTTGACGTTCGACAAGGGGCGGCCGTCTCGCAGCGCGTCCAGAGCGTCAAGCAGCTCGGACGCGTTCCTGAACCTTCGGTCGGGATCGAAGCGCAGGCAGTGCAGCACCAGCTCGTCGACCTCCGGCTTGACGGTGTTGTTGAACCGGGAGGGCGGGGCCAGCATGAGGCGCCGCTTCTGTGCGTAGAGCCATGTGCCATGCTCTGCCGAGGGCCAGGTCGGCGGTGGAACGAGGTCCGCGAACGGGTGCCGGCCGGTCAGTCCTTCGTAGACGAGCACCCCCAGGGAGTACAGGTCGGAGGCGGGCACACTCGCGCCTTGTGAGGTCTCGGGCGCCATGTACTGGAGCGTGCCGGCGACGTCCGGAGCCCACCCGGAGTCGCGCAGCCGGGCGGCGAGCCCGAAGTCGATCAGTCGTACGGTCCTGTCGGTGCCCAGGAGCACGTTGTCCGGTTTGATGTCGCGGTGCACCAACGGCGGGTCGAGGGAGTGCAGGCCGCGCAGGGCCGTGCACGCCTGGCGGGCCCAGGTGAGCATCAGGTTGGCTGGGATGGGGCGCAGGGAGGCGAACTGGTCGGCGAGCGTGTCGCCCGGCACGTACTCCATGATCAGGAAGGCGCGGCCGCCCACGTCCTGAGCGATGCCGCCGTCGTAGACGTGCACCAGGTGACGGCGGGCTTCCCCATCGATCATGCCGTCCATCACCCGGGCCAGGGTCAGCACGTCGGTGAAGAGCTCGCCGGCGCTCGCCTCCGTCATGCCGTCGCGCCGGGAGAGCTTGCAGGCGACGCGGCGCACCGGCTCGCCGAGGATGTGCTGCCGGCTCTCGAAGACGCCACCGAAGGCGCCCCCGCCGATCCAACGGGTCAGCTCGTAGTGGCCGCCGATCACCCGGCCGGTGAACGACCTCAGGTTCTCCGGCTGGTTGGAGGCGGTCATGACGCGGGCTCCGCGACGAACCGGACCGCCACCTGGTCGTCCGACTTCGCGGTGGCGTCGAGGTCGATCTCGATCCTGGCGCACCGCTCGTAGCCGCTCTCGTCGCGGTCCTGGGCCCGGAGAGCGGGGGTCAGGATCAGGTCGGTCAGCAGCGGGCGGAGGACGCGAGCGCCCTCCCGGCCGCCGGACTCCTGGTCGAGGCGGTAGCCGCGGGCGGCGATGTGGCGGATCAGCGAGTCCGAGACGACAAGCTCCTTCTCCCGCTGTTCGCGGTAGTCGGTGGTCGTCCGCTCCAGGAGCTTGCGGCAGATGCTGGTCATGGCCTCCAGCGTCAGCTGCCGGAACACGATGATCCGGCGGATCCTGGCCAGGAACTCGGGCGTGAAAACCGGGCCACCGTTCGCGTGGTTCACGGTGCTGAGTAGCTGTATCTTGACCTGTTTCTCGATGTCACGCTGCTCGTAGCCCTCGCTCAACATACGCGAGATGACCTCCTGCCCCGCGTTGGTGGTGAGAATGAATATGCCTCTGTCACCATGGGCCTTGATGCCGCGTTGGTCGGTGATCCAGCCCTCGTCGAAGAGATTGAGGAAGGGGCGCCACACCTCGGGGTGGGCCTTCTCCGCCTCGTCCAGCAGGAATACGCAGTAGGGATCGGCGTTGAGCTCATTGATGAGCCGGCCGCCGCTCTCATAACCGATGAATCCCGGCGGCGAGCCGATGATGCCCGAGACGCTGTGCCTTTCGGTGAAGTTGGCCATCGCGTAGGTCTGGTGCTTCCTGGACAAGGAGTAGAGCGTGGCCAGCGCCTTGGCGAGCTCGGTCTTCCCGGTGCCGGTAGGCCCGGCGAACAGCATCACGGAGGCGGGGCCACCGTCGGCACGGGCCAATCCGGCCTTGATCCGCCGTAGTTCGGCGGCCACGACCTCGATGGCCTGCGACTGGCCGAACACCGTGTTACCCAGGAGTCGCTCATAGTCCACGCGCTCGCCGCCGCTGCCGGCGATCTGTGTCTCCGGTACGCCGGCGATCTCGGCGACGACCCGAACGACGTCGGATCCACCCAGGGCGGCGCGTTCCTCGCCCAACTGGCCACGCGCGTAGTCCAGATCTTCGGCGGCCCGGCGCAGCACTTTGACCGCGGCCAGCGGGAGGCGCTGGCTGATCAGGTAGTCGCGGGACAGGACGACGGCCCGGGAGACGGCCCGGTCGTCGACGGAGAACCCGAACTCGGCCTCCAGCGCGTCCGCCGCCTGCCGGACCATGTCGCGGGCCGGGGTGGCCTCCGGCTCGACGAGCTCGATCCGCGTCGCGAGCTCGCGCATCGCTTGGTCGCCGGCGATCAGGTCCTCGTAATCCTGCGATGCCAGCACACCCACGAGCCTGATCCGCCGCTCTCTGAGGGCACGGCGCAATGTCGGCACGTGGCTGGCGCCGTGCGGGCCGCGGAGCAGGGGGCCGAGCCCGTCCAGGCAGAGGACGAGGTCGGTCCGCGCGGTGACCTGGGCGATGACGGAGGCCAGCGCGGCGCCGCTCTCCTCGGGCGGCACGTCGTGGCAGTCGACACGCAGGAATCGCATGTGCCGCAGGAAGGGCAGGTCGCCGGCCGCGGCGCGTCTGGCCAACTCGCGCAGCAGCGTGGTGGCGCCGACTCCGGGCGGTCCGGTGATCAGCACGTGGTTGGCGACGGTCCGGTGCAGGGCGCGGCCGAGCGCGTCGAAGTAGCGGTCGACGTGGTGGGCGCGGGGGATGCTCTCGGTGTGCGCGAGCCAGGTCAGATCCTCGGAGGGCGGAGATCCGACGGCGAGCCGGAAGGCGACCTGGCGCGGGGTGGTGCCGCGAGTGTCGCGCAGGGCCTGCGTGAGGTGTTCGCGCATCCGGTCGAGGTCGAGACGCAGCGGCTCGGCCTCCAGCGTTGAGGCGAGCCGTGCCGGCGGCGCGGTGAGGAGCGCCACCAACAGGTGTGGAATGTCGATCTGTTGAGCTCCCCAGGACCTGGCGGCCCGCCAGGCGGAGTGCAGCAGGGCAAGGGTGGGCTCGCCGATCCCGCACCGGTCGAGTGGCGGCGCGGCGCGGCCACGCTCGGCCAGCCGGAAGGCGGTGGTCAGCCCCTCCGTGACGCGGGCGAGGCCGACTTGGGGAGGGATCTGGAGCCTGATCAAGCGCTCGGTCAGGCCCTCCGTCTCCGCGAGCAGCGCGAGGAAGCAATGGGGCGGCAGCACACGGTCGTAACCGAGTTCGCCGGCGAGGGCGGCGGCGCGTTCCAACGCCGCCCTGGTATCTGCCGACAGGTGCTCGGAGCGCAGCCGCCCGGAGTGCTCCTCGAGCAGCTCGGGCGGCGGCTCCACGCGGACACGCGCCAGCTCCTCGAAGGCGCGGACGGCGCTGTCGATGTGCAGGATGCCCAGGTGGCGCCGGTCGTCGTCGTCCAGGTGAGTGAGCACCCGGCTCAGCAACAACTCCAGGTCGACCGGGCGCAGCGCCTCGGGGTCCGTGCCCAGGGCGGCGGCGAAGGAATCGAGGGCGGCGAGCGCCCCGGGCGTGAACTCGGCGCGCTCGCCCCGGAACGAGCGCTCGGGAGCCGAACGGCCCTTGTTGTACGCGTCGATGGTCTCCAGCACGTGCCTGGGCTTGGCACCCTCGGCGAGTGCGCCGGAAAGGGAGGTCAGAACCGTGCTGTCCCCCGATTCGATGGCCGCGTACAGGATGTCGCTGGTCCGCAGGATTCGAGAGGAGCGATCAGCCGCGTGAAAGAGAATCGTGGCGGCGCGACTATCACGGCCCAGCGATGCCGGTGTGAAGACCCCGTCGGTGAAAAGCGTGCACACCGTGCCCCCCCGTGCGATTCCATGCGATGGCAAGCCACCGCTTTGCCGGCGATGGCGCGTCGTCACCTACTGGCATGATGACATATCAGCAGGGTCGCATGTGTCTTCGATTTCCCGAGGGTGCGTCCGTGAAAAGTTGTTCGAAAATCGGCGGAGTTCGGATCGCGCACCGATGACGCGGAATGATCAAGATCTGGATCTCACGCCGATGTTCGTATTCGTTGGCCCTGACCTCGTGACCACCCCCGCGGTGCGGCGACGCGACGCGGTCGGGTTCGGCCCGTGCTGCCGTGCGACACCCGACGGCCCGCCGCGACCGGGTCGCCGCCGCCGACGTCCGCGACCTGCTGCTCGAACTGACCGGACCGCCGGAGGCGTCGGCGGTCTCAGGCGGGAGCTGACGCCGGTCAGCCGGCCGGGACGACGTCGGTGAGGTCGGTCGTGCGGCGGATCGCCCTGGGGATCCGCACGGCGTCTCCGGTGGCCCAGATGTGCACGAAGAACAGTCTCGGTTCCTCGCGGAGGCCATGGTTGTGGAGTTCGACCAGGGTGATCCCGCCGTCCCGCTATCCGGTCGATTCCATTCGCATGCGCGAGAGGCGGTCGGACCCCGCGTGTGACACCGGCTTCCGCTTGTCATGTATCGACTGTTACATTGCGCAGGTGGATAGGGAGAAGCGGACCCAATGGGTCGTGCTCATCGTGCGGCTGCCGGCGCAGCCCTCGCGACACCGCGTGGCGGTGTGGCGGGAGCTGCGCCGGGTCGGCGCCCTGTCGCTCGGGCAGGGCGTGTGGGCCGCGCCGGAGGTCGCGGTGTTCGCCGACGGGATCGAGCGGGCCGTCGCCATGGCCGAGCGCTCGGGCGGCGAGGCCGTGACGCTGCGCGCCGGCGGCCGGGGGCCGACGGACGCGGAGCGGCTGCGCGCCATGTTCACCGCGGCCCGGGCCGAGGACTGGGCGGAGTTCGTCGCCGACTGCGGCAAGTACCTCGCCGAGCTGGCCAAGGAGACCCGGCAGGCCAAGTTCACCCTGGCCGAGCTCGAGGAGGAGGAGCAGAGCCTGGAGCGGCTGCGCCGCTGGCACCGCGACCTCAGGCTCAAGGACGTCTTCGGCTCGGCCGGCGCCGTCGAGGCCGAGGAGCGGCTGGCCGAGTGCGCGCGCCGCTTCGAGGAGTACGGCGAGCGGGTCTTCGCCCACCTCCACGCCTTCGACGCGCCCTCCGACGCGCCGATGTCCGACGCGCCCTCCGACGCGCGGGCCGCCGACGCACCGGGGGACGGCTCGTGAGAACCGCCATGTGGCCGCTGTACGCGGC
Source organism: Streptomyces mayteni (assembly GCF_054783955.1). Taxonomy (NCBI): domain Bacteria; kingdom Bacillati; phylum Actinomycetota; class Actinomycetes; order Kitasatosporales; family Streptomycetaceae; genus Streptomyces; species Streptomyces mayteni. Next base: position 21,725 of record NZ_BAAGPR010000092.1, read on the forward strand.
CGGCTTCACCACCGCGTTCGGCGCCCACGGCATCGCCGCCAACCTCGGCCAGGGCGACGAGGGCCTGGCGACCTCGCTGCTCTACCTGGGCCTGCTGCTCGCGCTCTACGACGGCGCCGAGGTCGTGCTCAAGCCGGTGTTCGGCACCCTCGCCGACCGGATAGGCGCCAGGCCCGTGCTGATCGGCGGCCTGGCCGCGTTCGCCGCCGCCTCGGCGCTCTACGCCGTGGCGCGCGACCCGGACTGGCTGTGGGCCGCCAGGCTCGGCCAGGGCGCGGCGGCCTCCGCCTTCTCGCCCGCCGCCTCCGCGCTGGTCGCCCGCCTCAACCCGCGAGCCAAGCACGGCAAGGCGTTCGGCTCCTACGGCTTCCACAAGTCCATCGGCTACACCGCTGGCCCGCTGATCGGCGGCGTCCTGATCTGGCTCGGCGACCTCACCCTGCTGTTCGCCGTGCTCGCGGTGCTGGCCGCCGCGGTCGCGGTGTGGGCCGCCCTCGCCGTGCCGGCCGTGCCGCCGCTGCCCAAGGCGCGGCAGACGGTGCTCGGCCTGGCGCGGCGGCTCACCGACGGCGCCTTCCTGCGCCCGGTGGCCGCGCTGGCGGCCGCCGCCGCGGCGCTCTCCGCCGGCGTCGGCTTCCTGCCGCTCTCCGGCGCGGCCGCCGGCCTCTCGCCGCTGGCCACCGGCGCCGCCGTCTCGGTGCTCGCCGCCTGCGCCGCGTTCGCCCAGCCCTGGGCCGGCCGCCGTCTCGACGACGGCCGGCTGACCATCCACGGCGGCCTGGTCGCCGGCCTCCTGACGACCGCCGGCGGGCTCAGCTGCGCCATGCTGCCAGGACCGCTCGGCGTGCTCTCCGGCGCCGCCCTGATCGGCGCCGGCACCGGCCTCATCACCCCGCTCGGCTTCGCGGCGCTCGCCGCGACCACCCCGGAGGCGCGGATCGGCCAGACCATGGGCACCGCCGAACTCGGCCGCGAACTCGGCGACGCCGGCGGCCCGTTGCTGGTCGCGGCCGCCGCCACCACCGCGACCCTCACCTGGGGCTACGCCGCCCTCGCCCTCCTCGTCGCCCTGCTTCCGCTCGCCCTGCGCGGCCGGCCGGCACCGGCCCCCGCCGCGGAACCGGCCGGCTGATCGCCGCGCCCCCGTCAGGCCACGGTGAGCACCGGCGTCTCGCGGGTGATGCGAAGCGCGTGCACGAGGTCGTGGACGCCGGCGCCGGTACTCAACAGGTCACGTTGCAGCAGCCGTTCCGCCGTGCGCAGCCGGGCCCTGACCGTGTTCCGGTTGATGCCGAGGTGCGTGGCGGCCCGCCGGGCGTCGGTGTCGGCGTCGATCCATGCATCCAGGGTGGCGACGAGGGCGCGGTGGCCGGCCTCCTCCCGCAGCGGGCCGAGGAACGCCTCGGCCCACGCGACGGCGGGCTGGGCGTGGAACAGCTCGTCCAGCGTGGGCGCGGGCTCCTCGACGTCGTCTTCCGCGCCGACCCGCGGACCTGCGACGGCCAGGGCCAGCGCCAGCACGGCGCGCGAGCGGACGTCGTTCAGGTCCGTGCCGAGGGCTTCCTCCGCGCGCCGGACGTGGGCCCTGACCGTGTTCCGGCTGATGCCGAGCAGCCGGGCCACCCCCGCCTGCGGCACGTCGACCGCGAGGCGCGTCACCTTGACCGTGAGCCCGGGCGCGCCGCTCAGCCGGCGCAGATGGGCGCGGGCCCAGGCGAGGGCCTCCCGCGCCGGGAGCAGCGGAACCAGCGGCGACTGGCCCTGGTAGTCGGCGACGCGGGTGGGACAGGTACGGGCGACCGCCAGCGCGTTGGACGCCTGCGCGTACGCCTCGCCCACCGCGCCCAGCGAATGCGGGGCGCTGATGCCCACCGAGTACCGCGGGTTCTCCCTGACCAGGCGGAGCAGGATCTCGCGGTGGCCGCCCGCGTCGTCGGCGTCCTCGGCCAGGACACAGATCAGGTGGTGGCTGTAGACGGGGCAGCGCACCATCAGGTCGGGGCCGTGGAAGCCCAGCCGGTCCTGGTACGTCTCGGAGATCCGGTCCCGGTCGACCGGCCCGCAGCGCAGCAGATAGACCCGGATGGTCGCGGCGTCCAACACCGGCGGGACGGCGCCGGCCATCATCCGGCGGGCCAGGAAGGGCTGCCCCTCCATCAGGGCGCTCAACACGGCGAACCGCAACTGGCGCGACCGATCCCGCTGGTCTCTCGACACCGCCGCGCCCTCGCCGATGCCGTGCAGCGCGGCCAGCACCCCGCCGGTGGCCGAGACCAGCGCACGCGAACGCTCGTCCGGCGCCGCCGAGCCGATCACCACCAGCACCGGATGCGGCACCCGGGGCCCGATGGCCTCGCACCGCACCCACAGCTCGCCCGACCGCTCGGCGGCCGTGGCCAGATACCCGCCGGCCAGTCGCGGCAACACCCGCGCCAGCCACTCGGGTAGCCGGGGCGGGAACCCGGGCGTGCCCGCGCCCACCATCCCGCCACCCGTCACCAGCGCGACCTCCGTGCCGATCCGCCGCCCCAACCACTCGACGACAGGACCGAGGTCAGGCGCGGCGTCCCGCGACATCTGACGCGTCAGCTCGCGCAGCAACTCCTGCTCTTCCCCGCCCGGCTCGGCCATGACCTCAGGGGACCACAGCCACCGTCCCCGTTCCAGACCGCGCCGAAGGCGTGGGGGCAACGCGCCGTCCCGCGGCCATACTTGGCGGCGGCCCACGCCGTCCCCACCGGGAAGGGAACCCCCATGCGCCCGCTCCGCCCCCGTACCGTCGTGCCCGCGCTGCTGCTCGCCCTCGCCACCGGGGCGGGCGCCGGCTCCACCGTCGTCGCCGCCGGAGGCGGCGGTGGTGGTGGTCGGCCGCACGCCGACCGGACCCTGCTCGACGAGGTGCGCCACCGCGGCGAACTGCGGGTCTGCACCACTGGTGACTACCGCCCGTTCACCCATCTCGACCAGGACACCGGCGAGTACGCCGGCATCGACGTCGACATGGCCGGCGACCTCGCCGAATCCCTCGGCGTCGAGGCCGAGTTCGTGCCCACCACCTGGGCCGAGCTGCTGCCCGACCTCACCTCGGGCGCCTGCGACATCTCGATGGGCGGCGTCTCCGTCACCCTCGCCCGCGCGCGGGAGGCGTACTTCAGCGTGCCGTACCTCGTCGACGGCAAGGCGCCCATCGCCCGCTGCGCTGACCAGGAGCGCTACCGGACCCTGGAGGACATCGACCAGCCCGGCGTCCGCGTCATCGTCAACCCGGGCGGCACCAACGAGCGGTTCGTCGACGAGCACATCGAGCGCGCCACCGTCGTCCGGCACCCCGAGAACACCACCATCTTCGAGGAGATCGTGGCCGGGCGCGCCGACGTGACGATCACCGACACCAGCGAGACCCGCTACCAGGAGACGCTCCACCCCGAGCTGTGCGCCATCAACCCCGACGAGCCGTTCACCTTCGCCGAGAAGGCGTACCTGCTGCCGCGCGGCGACGAGGAGTTCCGCGCCTACGTCGACCAGTGGCTGCGTCTGGCGCTGAACGACGGCACGTACGCGGGTTACGCTGCCGAGTGGGAGAACGACTGAACTTCGAGGGGGCGGGGACGCCATGGCGCTGTTCGGCAACGCGCACGCGATCGACGCGGCACAGGCACACCAGGAGTACGCGCGACTGCTCGGCCCGCAGGAGCGGGTGCGGGCCGCCTATCTGCTGATACGGGACACCATCCTGCTCACCGACCGGCGGCTGATCCTCGTCGACAAGCAGGGGATCACCGGCCGGAAGGTCGAGTACCACTCCATCCCCTACAAGAGCATCAGCCATTTCGCCGTGGAGACCGCGGGCCACTTCGACCTGGACGCGGAGCTCAAGATCTGGCTCTCCGGCAACCCCACGCCGATCGAGAAGACCTTCACCAAGGGCGTCGACATCTACGAGGTGCAGGCCATCCTCAGCGAGTTCGTCGCCCGCTAGTCCCCGCTCCCTAGGGCCTGTCTTCCGGATCTTCGTGGGGCCGCGACGCCAGCTACGGCACCTCGCTGCGTTACCCCACGCCGCGGAGCGGCATGTCAGGCGCCGCGCGCGAATACGGCCAAGTATGAGCCGCGCCGCGGTCGATGTGCGGCTCCGCCGCGTGGGGCGCCTTGCGATGCACCGCATCTGGGGGTACTCCCCCAAGCACTCCGTGCAGGGGGCACCCCCACCCGGGCCGCCAGGCCTGGGGGAGCCAAGGCCTGATCCACGAAGATCCAAAAGACAGGCCCTAGTCGAGGACGACGGTCGTGAGTGAGCGCGGCGGCAGCTCGACCGCGAGCCTGCCGCCCCGCACGCTCGCCCGCCCGGTCCGCTCCAACGAGTGCGTCTCGTCCGTGAGATAGACGTCGCCCCGCGCGGTGCCCCGCACCCCCGACACGTCGAAGGACTGCCGCACCTCGCCCGCGTCGTGGTTCAGCAGCTCCACCACCCGGCTGCCGTCCGCGTTGCGGAACGCCGTCACCTCCACCGACGCGTGCTCGGACGCGGCGTCCACCCGCACCGCCTCCGGCCTGATGAACCTGCTGTAGGCGGCCAGCGCCCACAGCCGCTGCGAGACCCGGTAGTCCGCGCCGTCCAGCTGGATCGGCGCCCGGGTCGTGCCGAGCGACGCGCCGAACCAGTAGACGTACGCGTTGACCTCGGCGTCCGCCAGCGCCTCGTGGACGTCCTCGGCCAGGCTCATCCCGTCGTACTCGGTGCCGTCGTCCCAGCCCTCCGTCCACGCGTCGCCCGTCGGGTTCCACTCCGACATCCACACCGGCTTGTCGGTGGGCAGCGGGCTCGTCGCCGGGTTCCGGTACGGGTGCCCGGTGTGCACGTCGACCAGCTCGGACGCCTCGGGATGCGCCTCGATCGCCTCCGTGTAGGCCCGCTGCTCCGCCCAGCCCGCCGCGTCGCAGCAGGCCACGTTGAGGTCCCCGAACTCCGAGTCCGCCACCGTCCGGCCGAGCACCGCCGCCATGTCGGCCGCCTGCTCGGGCGTGAACACCATCGACGCGTAGGACGTGGTGAGGTCGGGCTCGTTGGTGAAGTTCAGGTCGGTGAGCTCGATGCCCTCCTCGGCGTAGAACCGCGCGTACTGCACCAGGTAGTCGGCGTACGCCTGCCGCCAGTCGCCGCTCGCGCACGCGGCGGCCCCCGGCAGCCCGCACAGCGTGCCGCCGTTCGCGTCGTCGCCGTTGGTCTTCATGTAGCCGGGCGCGCTCCACGCGTTCGCGTAGAACCGCTCGACGCCGTACGCCCGGGCCTCGCGCGCCAGCCACACCTGGCCGCCGTCGTCGCCGTCCCACTCGTAGGCCGGCTCGGCGTCCGGGCCGCCCGGGTCGGTGGGCTGGATGGACCGCATGTGGTCGTACACGTCGTCGGCCGAGGAGCCGATGCCGAGCCGCAGGATGCTGAACCCGGCGCCGGTCTCCCGGTCGAGCAGCAGGTCGAGCACCTCCCGCTGGTGCTCGGGGGTGAGCCCGCGCGAGCCGTGCATCACGTCGGCCCGCTGGAACGCCTGCGAGAAGCCGAAGCCGTCGATGGCCTGCCGCCGGTCGCCGAAGTCGATGCTCCCGCCGGCCGGACGGCCGCCGGACTCGGCGGTGGCCGAGGCCATCGGCAGCAACGACGCGGCCAGCGCGGCCGTCAGCACGGTGCGGACTCTCATGCGAACTCTCCAGTCTGGTAGCCGACTTGGTCCGACTGTTCAGACTCATGAACTGTCCGTGGCCCGTCAATCCCCCGGGCCGGAATCGTCGCCCGGGCCCCGGCTGGCACGATGGCACGATGCCCGAGCTGGTCAGCCCCACCACCGACGTCCGCGTCTCCTTCCTCGAAGCCGTCGCCGAGTTCCGCGCCGAGGGCCGGGGTACCCCGGACGACGACTCGATGCTCGGCCGCGACGTCCGCACCTACGGCCGGCACTGGCACGAGCCGGCCGGCTTCGCCGCCTACGTCGCCGCCCTCGCCGCCGACGCCGAGGACGACACCCCGCGACCCGCCGGCTTCGTGCCGTCGACCACCCTCTGGTACGTCGAGGGCGACACGTTCCTGGGCCGGGTCTCCATCCGGCACCGGCTCACAAGGCGGCTGCTCGACTGGGGCGGCCTCATCGGCTACGACGTCCGCCCCACCGCCCGCCGCCGCGGCCACGCCACCGCCATGCTGCGCGCCGCCCTGCCCGTCGCCCACCGGCTCGGCCACGAGTCCGTGCTGGTCACCTGCGACCACGACAACGTCGGCTCCCGCCGGGTCATCGAGGCGAACGGCGGCGTCTTCGAGGACCGCAGGGGCGAGAAGCTCCGCTACTGGATCGGCGCCCAGGGAACGGCCCAGGGGGCGGCGCAGGGGACGTAGGGCCTACGCTGTGGCCCGGCCGGCCGTCGTAACCTGGAGGCAGGCAACGACCGCGACCCGGACAGGGTGGTTCGGGTCGCAGCTCCGGCGAGACCGGCCGGCGAGACCGAAGGACTGAGGACAACTGGGCAAGCGACAGCCCGTAGGCCCGGCGCCCGCACCCGCGGTGCAGCGCGTACGACTGCGGTACACCAAGCGGGGCCGGCTGCGGTTCACCAGCCACCGCGACTTCCAGCGGGCCTTCGAGCGCGCACTGCGCAGGTCCGGGGTCCCCATGGCCTACTCCGCGGGCTTCACCCCGCACCCCAAGGTCTCGTACGCCAACGCCGCGCCGACCGGCACCGCGAGTGAGGCGGAGTACCTGGAGATCGCGCTCGCCGAGCGGCGCGACCCCGAGGAGCTCAGAGCCGACCTCGACGCCTCACTGCCGCCCGGCCTCGACCTCATTGACGCCGTCGAGGCCCGTACCCCCGACTTCGCCGAGCTGCTCGCGGCCTCCCGGTGGGAGCTGCGGCTCGACGGCGTCGACCCGGCCGACGCGGCGCGGGCCGTCACGGCGTTCCTCGCCGAGGACCACGTCGAGGTCAGCCGGCAGACCAAGAAGGGCCTGCGCGCCTTCGACGCGCGCGCCGCCGTGGTTTCGCTGCGGGCACTGGAGCCCCAGGAAGCCCGCGAGCGCCAAATTCGTGGGTCCGATGGGCCTGACCCCAGCCTTTGTGCGATACTGCGGCTGGTAGTACGGCATCACACACCTGCCGTACGACCCGACGACGTCCTGTCCGGCCTCCGCGCAACGGCCGACCTGGCGCCGCCGGTCCCCGTAGCGGTGACCAGGCTGGCGCAGGGGCCGCTCGATGAGGAGACCGGCACGGTGAAGGACCCGTTCGCGCCTGACCGCGACGCTGTCTTGGCCGCCTCACCCACGGCCGCCGGACAGCAGGCCGCGGCGGCGCCGGGGATCACCGGATAGCGATGCCGTTGCCGCGCCGCCTAACCACCAGGTGCCAGGGAGCCACTCGGGTCCGGTAGTTCCGGGCGACGCACCGACCAGGAGACTTTCGCCGTAGCCGGGCTACGAAGTCCGGAACCGGCGAGCTACACGACAGCTCCCGAGCGGCGCTGCCCGCTGTTTCACCGGTGAGGCGCGCCCGGGAGCGTGGACGGGAGAACAGCCCGCATGCACGAGTCAAGCGAGCCCGCCGAGGCGGGCCAGAATTCCACTACGCCCAGTGACGTCCTTCCCACGCGTCGCCGTCGCGCGACAGCTCCTGCCGGAGCGAACGGCTCGAAGGCCAGCGGATCCGCGGCGGCCGAGGCCGGCGCGGACCAGCAGGCCGAGGCGCCGCGTAAGCGGCGTCGCGTGACGCGCGCCACGTCGGCGCCGGAGTCCGTCGAGCAGCAGGAGCAGCCGGCGACCGAGGTCGCCGAGGAGCCGCGTAAGCGGCGGCGTGCGACGCGCGCCGCGGCGGCGCCAGAGCCGGCGGCCGAGGTCGCCGAGGAGGCCCCCGAGGAGCCGCGTAAGCGGCGGCGTGCGACGCGCGCCGCGGCGGCGCCAGAGCCGGAGCCGGTGGCGCCTGAGCCGCTCGCCGAGGAGGCCGCGCGGCGTACGCGGCGCCGCGCGGCGCGTGCGGAGGCCGCCGCGCCCGAGACATCGGATGTGACGCGCGTCGAGGAGCCGGCCGCGGCGTCGACCTCCCGGCCCGTGCGGCCGGTGTTCCAGGCCCCGGTCTTCCAGGCGCCCATGTTCCAGACCCCGCAGCGGGCGGCCGAGGAGGCCGCCGAGGCCGAGGCCGAGCCGCCCGTGGAGGACGAGGAGGAGGAGCCGATCCTCGACGACGTGCACGACGACGTCGAGGAGGACGAGGACGAGGACGAGGCACACAGCGACCGTCCGGCGCGCCGGCGTCGCCGTGGTGGGCGGCGCAGGCGCCGTGGCGAGACCGCGGAGCGCGCCGCCGAGCAGGCCGCGGAGGCCGAGCCCGAGGAGCCGAAGGCCACCGGCGCCGCGCCCGAGCGCGCCGAGGAGGAGCCGGAGGACGACGAGGAGACCGCCGAGGCCGAGGCCGACCAGGAAGGCGAGGCCGACGAGCAGGGCGGTGGCGGCTCGCGCCGGCGCCGCAGGCGCCGCCGGCGCAGCGGTGACGGCGGCGAGGAGCCGAGCGGCGGCGACGACCCGGAGCGCACCGTCGTCAAGGTCCGCGAGCCACGGCGCAAGCGGGACGAGCACGAGGCGTCGGACGGCGTGCAGTCCATCAAGGGCTCGACGCGCCTGGAGGCCAAGAAGCAGCGCCGGCGCGAGGGCCGCGAGCAGGGCAGGCGGCGGGCGCCCATCATCACCGAGGCCGAGTTCCTGGCGCGCCGCGAGGCCGTCGAGCGCGTGATGGTCGTGCGGCAGCAGGGCGAGCGCACCCAGATCGGCGTCCTCGAGGACGACGTGCTGGTCGAGCACTTCGTCAACAAGGAGCAGTCGTCCAGCTACGTCGGCAACGTCTACCTCGGCAAGGTGCAGAACGTGCTGCCCTCGATGGAGGCGGCGTTCGTCGACATCGGCAAGGGCCGCAACGCCGTGCTCTACGCCGGCGAGGTCAACTTCGAGGCGCTCGGCCTCGGCAGCGGCCCGCGCCGCATCGAGTCCGCGCTGAAGTCGGGGCAGCCGGTCCTGGTGCAGGTCACCAAGGACCCGATCGGGCACAAGGGAGCCCGCCTCACCAGCCAGATCTCGCTGCCCGGCCGCTACCTGGTCTACGTCCCCGAGGGGTCGATGACCGGTATCAGCCGCAAGCTGCCCGACACCGAGCGCACCAGGCTGAAGCAGATCCTCAAGAAGATCGTCCCCGACGACGCCGGCGTGATCGTGCGCACGGCCGCCGAGGGCGCCAGCGAGGAGGAGCTGACCAGGGACGTCGAGCGGCTCCAGGCGCAGTGGTCCGAGATCCAGAAGAAGGCCCGCAAGGGCAACGCGCCGACGCTGCTCTACGGCGAGCCCGACATGACCGTCCGGGTGGTCAGGGACATCTTCAACGAGGACTTCTCGAAGGTCATCGTCAGCGGTGACGAGGCCTGGGAGACGATCCACGGCTACGTCTCGCACGTCGCGCCCGACCTCGCGGACCGGCTCCAGCGGTGGACGTCCGAGGTGGACGTGTTCGCCACCTACCGGGTCGACGAGCAGCTGATGAAGGCGCTCGACCGCAAGGTGTGGCTGCCGAGCGGCGGTTCGCTGGTGATCGACCGCACCGAGGCCATGGTCGTCGTCGACGTCAACACCGGCCGGTTCACCGGGCAGGGCGGCAACCTCGAGGAGACCGTCACCAGGAACAACCTGGAGGCGGCCGAGGAGATCGTGCGCCAGCTGCGGCTGCGCGACCTGGGCGGCATCATCGTCATCGACTTCATCGACATGGTGCTGGAGTCCAACCGCGAGCTGGTGCTGCGCCGGCTGCTCGAATGCCTGGGCCGGGACCGGACCAAGCACCAGGTGGCGGAGGTCACCTCGCTCGGCCTGGTGCAGATGACCCGCAAGCGGGTCGGCCAGGGGCTGCTCGAGTCGTTCTCCGAGCCCTGCGCGCACTGCAACGGCCGCGGCGTGATCGTGCACGTCGAGCACGCGCCGGCCGCCGGTGGCGGCGGCGGTGGCGGCGGCAAGAAGGGCCGCAAGCGCGGCCGTGGCGCCGAGACGGCCGTCACCACCGAGCGTCCCGAGCCGGTGGGCCCGGTCGAGCCGACCGAGCCGATGGACGAGCGTCCCGTCGAGCCGGTGGTGCCGCCTGAGTCGGTCGAGCCCGAGCCCGTCGAGCGGGTCGCCGCAGAGGCCGCGGAGGCCGCGGAGGCCGCGGAGCCCCAGGAGGAGACCGCGCCCGCGCCGCGTCGGCGGCGTCGGGTGACGCGCCAGGTCAGCGCGCCGGCGGGGCCGCCGAAGGCCCCTGCCGGGGCCGTCGGCTCGGGAGAAGAGCGGGTTGCGGAGCCGGCGCCGGCGCCGGAGCCGGAGGCCGCGGAGCCGGCCGAGCCGCCCGCGCCGCGTCGGCGGCGTCGGGTGACGCGGAGGGTCGGCGCCCCGGCGGGGCCGCCAAAGGCGGCGGAGGCGGCCGAGGTCGTAGCCCCGGTCGTCGAGGCCGAGCCCGAGGCTGTCGCGGAGCCGGTGGTGGAGCCCGAGCCGGAGGCGCCGCGTGGGCGGCGCCGGGTGGCGCGCAGGGCCGGCGCGCCGGCCGGTCCGCCGAAGGCGGCGGAGGCGGCTGAGCCGGAGCGTGCTCCGGAGCCGGCCGTGGCGGCCGAGGCGCCGGAGCC
>NZ_BAAGPR010000093.1:0-32095 GCF_054783955.1 Streptomyces mayteni
GGGAAACCCCGCGCGGAGCGCCGGGCCGGCGGCGAGGCCGCTCGCCCGGCGCTCCGCGTCGACCTCCGCGCGGAGCGCGGAACAAAGGGCGGGTGGGTGGGGAAACACCACGCGCCGCGCCCCCGCTAGGCGCGGCCGCCCCGTCCCGCGCGGAGCGCGGGGCGCCGCCGTCCGTACCCGGCCCGTCCCGAGGCCGGGCGCGCGCCAGGGCGCCACGGTTGCGGGGTGGCCCCCGCCGGGGTCCCATGGAAGGGCGGTCCTGCGCGAGTCGGGAGGCGGTGGTGGTGGCGATGCCGGAGTTGTGGGCCTGCCGGGCCGTCGTCTTCGATACCGACGGTGTCATCACCGATTCGGCGCGGGCGCACGCCACGTCCTGGAAGGAGGCGTTCGACGCCGTGCCCGGCGTCGATCCGCCGTTCGACCAGGTCGAGGAGTACCGGCGGCACGTCGACGGCAAGTCGCGGCTCGACGGGGCGGCGGCGTTCCTCGAAGCGCGGGGTCTCGAGATCCCGTACGGCGATCCGGACGATCCACCCGGCACCGGCACCGTCTGTGCGATCGCCGCCCGCAAGGACGAGCTGTTCACCCGGGTGCTGGACGAGGAGGGCGTGGACGTCTACCCGGGCACGGTGCGGCTGCTGCTCGCGCTGCACGGGGCGAAGGTCCGCTGCGCGGCGATCTCGTCGTCGCGGCACGCCCGTGACTTGCTGTCGAGGGCCGGAGTGCGGTCGTTGTTGCAGACCGTGGTGGACGGCAACGACGTCGCCAGGCTGGGGCTGCCGGGCAAGCCGGAGCCGGCGCTGTTCCTGGAGGCGGCGCGGCGTCTCGTCGTGCCGGCCGACGACACGGCCGTGGTGGAGGACGCGCTGGCAGGTGTCGAGGCGGGCCGGCGTGGCGGGTTCGGGCTGGTCGTGGGGGTCGACCGGCTGGACACCCCGGACAGCGCGAACGATCTGCGGCAGCACGGCGCCGACCTCGTGGTGGGGGATCTCGGCGAACTGCTCGGCGCGCGGAGGTGAGCCCGCGGTGGCCGACTGGACCTGGGAGTACGAGGGTTACGACCCCCGCGAGGAGCGGCTGCGCGAGGCGCTGTGCACCCTGGGAAACGGCTACTTCGCGACGCGCGGCGCCGCGCCCGAGACCAACGCCGGCGCCGCGCACTACCCGGGCACCTACGCGGCCGGCCTCTACAACCGGCTGCCGACCGTGCTGGCCGGCCGGCTCCTCGAACACGAGGACGTCGTCAACCTGCCCAACTGGCTGCCGCTGCGGTTCCGGATGCACCCCGACGAGGGCCCGGACGGGCACTGGTTCCACCCGGACCGGGACGGCGAGGGGCTGTTGCTCTACCGGCAGGCGCTCGACCTGCGGCGCGGCATCCTGACCCGGTGGATCAGGTTCCGTGACGAGCACGGCCGGCACCTGGGCGTGGAGCAGTCCCGCGTCGTGCACATGGGCGACCCGCATCTCGCCGCGCTGCACACCACGTTCACGGCCGAGGACTGGACGGGGACGGTCGAGGTCGAGTCGGCGATCGACGGCATGGTGGGCAACACGGGCGTGTCCCGCTACCGCGACCTGGCCAGCCACCACCTCACCCGGATGGGCACCGGGATCGCGGGGCCCGCCGAGCCGGGCGTCGTCTGGCTGCGCTGCCGCACCACCTCGTCCGACGTGCGGGTGGTGATGGCGGCCAGGACCAGGGCCGATCCGGACGGCGCGCCGGAGAACGTGCGCAACCGGCAGTCCGACTTCCGGATCGCCCAGCGGCTGACGCTGCCGGCCGAGCCGGGGCGGGCGGCGAGCGTCGAGAAGGTGGTGGCGCTCTACACCTCGCGGGACGCGGCGATCAGCGGGCCGATGGAGTCGGCGCTCACCGCGGTGCGGTCGGCGCCGGACTTCGCGACGCTGCTCGACTCGCATCTGGTGGCCTGGGAACGGCTGTGGCGGCAGGCGGAGTTGGAGGTGCCGGGGGAGTCAGGGCACATCCTGCGGCTGCACGCGTTCCACCTGCTCCAGACGCTGTCGCCGCCGCACAGCGCCGAGTTGGACGTGGGCGTGCCGGCGCGTGGGCTGCACGGCGAGGCGTACCGGGGGCACGTCTTCTGGGACGAGCTGTTCGTGCTGCCCTATCTGAACCTGCACTTCCCCGAGTTGTCGAAGGCGCTGCTGACCTACCGGTACCGGCGGTTGCCGGCGGCGGTCAGGTCGGCGCGGGAGTTGGGGCGGGAGGGCGCCTGTTACCCGTGGCAGTCCGGCAGCGACGGGCGGGAGGAGACGCCCGAGGTGCACCTCAACCCGCGCTCCGGGCGCTGGCTGCCGGACAACTCGCGGCTCCAGCACCACGCGGGATCGGCCGTCGCCTACAACGTGTGGCGGTACGCGCAGGCCACCGGCGACACCGAGTTCGCGCACACCAGGGGCGCCGAGATCCTGTTGCAGGTGGCCAGGTTCTGGTCGTCGACGGCCGAGTACGACGGGACGCTCGGCCGCTACCGGATCCGGCGGGTGCTGGGGCCCGACGAGTACCACGACGGCTATCCGGGCGCGTCGGGGCCGGGGCTCGACGACAACGCGTACACCAACGTCACGGCGGCGTGGGTGCTGGCGCGCGCCCTCGACCTGGCGCGGATGCTGCCGGCGTCGCGGCGGTTGGAGCTGTTCGAGCGGATCGAGCTGCGGGGCGGCGACCTGGACCGTTGGGAGGAGGTGTCGCGGCGGCTCCACGTCCCGTTCCACGAGGGCGTGGTGAGCCAGTTCGCGGGCTACGGCGAGCTGGCCGAGCTGGACTGGGCGGGCTACCGGGAGCGGTACGGCGACATCCGGCGGCTCGACCGGATCCTGGAGGCGGAGGACGACACCGTCAACCGCTACCGGGCGTCCAAGCAGGCCGACGTGCTGATGCTCGGCTACCTCTTCGCGCCCCACGAACTGCGGGCGATCTTCGGCCGGTTGGGCTACGAGTTGACGGACGAGAGTTGGCGGCGGACCGTCGACCACTATCTGGCGCGGACCAGCCACGGTTCGACGCTCAGCGGCGTCGTCCACGCGTGGGTGCTGGCCAGGGCCAGGCACGGCGAGGCGTGGACGCACCTGCGCGAGGCGCTGGCCAGCGACGTGTCCGACCTACAGGGCGGGACGACCGCGGAGGGCATCCATCTCGGCGCCATGGCCGGCACGTTGGACCTGGTCCAGCGCGGCCTCACCGGCCTGGAGACCCGCGCCGACGCGCTGTCGCTCGACCCGGCGCCGCTGCCCGAGCTGTCGGAGTTCGGGCTGCGGGTGCGGTACCGGGGCGTCGAGGTGCGGATCCGGATGAAGCCGGGCCAGGTGTGGATCGGGGTGCCGCCGTGGGAGGAGAACGGCGTCCGGGTGGTGCTGCCGCCCGACGTCCGCGTGGAGATCGCACCGGGCGAGGAGCGGCTGCTGCCGCTCGCGACGTAGGCCGCGCGTGTCGCGTGGCCCGGCGGCCGCGTGTCCTTCACGTCTTGCGGGCGAAGTGGCCGTGCAGCATCCCGGTGGCCTGGCCGACCTCGATGAGGTAGCCGTCGGGGTCGCGCAGGTAGCAGCGGAGCTCGGCCTCCCGGTCGAGGGGCGGGGTCAGGAACTCGGCGCCCTTGGCCGTCCACTCCCCGTAGGCGGCGTGGATGTCGGCCACCCGGAGGTTCATGAAGCTGGAGACGGTCGCTGCGCCGTCCGGAGGGCGCAGCGTCACGCCCGGCTTGTCGGGGGTGGGGCCGCCGCCGGGGTTCATGATGATCCAGCTGTTGGCGAGTCTGATGGTGCAGGGGTTCTCCTCCAGCACCACCTCGCCGCCCAGCACCTCGCTGTAGAACCGCCGCGACCGTGCCACGTCGCTCACGGTGAGGAAGAGGGTCACCGCCATGCCCTCGCTCGGGGCGGGGAAGGCGTTGTCCCCGGCGGTGTCCCCGGTGGTGGGCTGCTTGGACATGGCGTGCTCCTTCGCTCTCGGGCCCCCGGCCCTTCGAGCGTAGGCACGACCCGCAGGACCGGCATCCGCAGCACCCAGGGGCCCTACCCGTCGGTGGGGCCCGGCGCCAGGACGTCCAGTTCGCGGAGCGCGCCCTCGGTGATCTCCCTGGTCAGCAGCTCGGCACGCGCCGGGTCCCGGGCCCTGATGGCCTCGGCGACCTGGACGTGCAGGGTGACGGCGGCCGGGTCGGGGTCGTCGAACATCACCTGGTGCCGGGTGCGGGCCGAGAGCACCTCGCTCACCACGTCCCCGAGCCGCGCGAACATCTCGTTGCCCGAGGCCCGCAGCACCGCGCGGTGGAACGCGATGTCGTGCACCAGGTAGGCGTCGAGCTGGTGGCCGCGCGAGTGGGCGACCATCTCGATCACGTGCCTGGTGATCTCGGCGCACTCCTCGGAACTCGCGTTGCTCGCGGCCAGCCCGGCGGCCGCCGGCTCGATGGCCGACCGCAGCGTGGTCAGCGACCGCAGCTGGCGCGGCCGGTCGGCGCCCGCCATCCGCCACCTGATGACCTGCGGGTCGAAGACGTTCCACTCCACCACCGGCAGCACCGTCACGCCGACCCGGCGGCGGGACTCGACCAGGTGCATGGACTCCAGGACCCGGACCACCTCGCGGACCACGGTGCGGGAGACCCCGAAGCGCTCCTCCAACTCGCCGGTGCGGAGCACGCTGCCCGGCGGGTAGTCGCCGGCGGTGATGGCCGGGCCGAGGATCGCGAGGAGCTTGGTGTGGAGCCCCTGGTGGCCTCTGTCCATGTGGTTCTCGCGCTCCCCTGACCTGGTCGGACCGCCGTCGCGGCCGCGGCCAGCCCAGCTTACGGGCCGGGTGGGAACCCCCTGGTCCCGGTTCGTCTCTCGTATGACGTTTGGATCACAGGATCTTGAATAAGTCATACATATGGGGTTGAGTGTCGGCACCATCCAGGTCGAAGGAGACAGTGTGGTGCAACACTCGCAGGGCGCCCCCGTCGTCGTGGTGATGGGCGTGGCCGGTTCCGGCAAGACCACCGTGGGGCCGCTGCTCGCCGCCCGCCTCGGTGTCACCTATGCCGAGGCCGACGACTTCCACCCGCCGGCGAACATCGCCAAGATGTCGGCCGGCGTCCCCCTGGACGACGACGACCGCGCGCCCTGGCTCGACGCCATAGGGGCCTGGGCCCACGACCACGCCGCCGAGGGCGGCGTCGTCAGCTGCTCGGCCCTCAAGCGGTCCTACCGGGACCGGCTACGGGCGGCGGCGCCCGGGCTGTTCTTCGTGCACCTCAGCGGCGACCGCGCACTCATCGGCGACCGGATGGCGGCCCGCGCCGGCCACTTCATGCCCACCGCGCTCCTCGACTCGCAGTTCGCCGCGCTCCAGCCGCTGGCGGACGACGAGGCCGGGGTCGCGGTCGACATCGCGGGCGGCCCCGAGGACATCGTCGAGCGCGCCCTCGACGCCGTGCCGCGAGCCGACCGCTCCTGACCAACCACCCTTCCCCCCACACCGTTTCGCGAGGTTCACCATGACGCATCTCAGTGTTGAGGTGCTGGCGGCGGCCGGTCCGGCGCCGGCCGCCGACCCGATCACGTCCGCCGGCCACGGCCAGCTCGCCCTGGCCGTGCTGCTCGGCATAGCCGTGCTGGTGCTGCTGATCACCCGGTTCAAGCTGCACGCCTTCCTCTCCCTCACCATCGGCACCCTGGTGCTCGGCGCGGTCGCCGGCGCCCCGCTCGACAAGGTGATCAGCAGCTTCAGCTCCGGGCTCGGCTCCACCGTCGCGGGCGTCGGCGTGCTCATCGCGCTCGGCGCCATCCTCGGCAAGCTGCTCGCCGACTCAGGCGGCGCCGACCAGATCGTCGACACCATCCTGGCCAGGGCGTCCAACCGCACCATGCCGTGGGCGATGGTGCTGATCGCCGGCATCATCGGGCTCCCGCTCTTCTTCGAGGTCGGCATCGTGCTGCTGATCCCGGTGGTGCTGCTGGTCGCCAAGCGCGGCGGCTACTCCCTGATGCGGATCGGCATCCCGGCCCTGGCCGGCCTCTCCGTGATGCACGGCCTGGTGCCCCCGCACCCGGGGCCGCTGGCCGCCATCGACTCCGTCGACGCCAACCTCGGCGTCACCCTCGCCCTCGGCGTGCTGATCGCCGTGCCCACCGCGATCATCGCCGGGCCGGTCTTCGCCCGCTACGCCGACCGCTGGGTCGACGTCACCCCGCCCGCCGGGCTGATACCCGAGCGCCCCTCGGAACAGCTGGACCGCAGGCCGGGCTTCGGCGTCACCGTGGCCACCGTGCTGCTGCCCGTGGTGCTGATGCTGATCAAGGCGCTCGTCGACATCGTGATCGACGACCAGGAGAACACCGTGCAGCGGGTCGCGGACATCGTCGGCAACCCGATGATGGCGCTGCTCGCCGCCGTGCTGGTCGGCCTGTTCACCCTCGGCGGGGCCGCCGGCTTCGCCCGCGACCGGCTCGCGACCACCGTGGAGAGCTCGCTCGTCCCGATCGCCGGCATGCTGCTGATCGTCGGCGCGGGCGGCGGCTTCAAGCAGACCCTGATCGACTCGGGCGTCGGCCGGATGATCCTGGAGATCTCCGAGGACTGGAACATCTCGGCGCTGCTGCTCGGCTGGCTGATCGCCGTCGGCATCCGGCTGGCCACCGGCTCGGCCACCGTCGCGACGATCTCCGCGGCCGGCCTCGTCGCCCCGCTCGCCGCCGACATGTCGACCTCCCACGTGGCGCTGCTGGTGCTCGCCATCGGCGCCGGCTCGCTCTTCCTCAGCCACGTCAACGACGCCGGGTTCTGGCTGGTGAAGGAGTACTTCGGGATGAGCGTCGGCCAGACGCTCCGCACCTGGTCGGTGATGGAGTGCGTGATCTCCGTCGTCTCGCTCGTGTTCATCCTGCTCCTCTCCCTGATCGTCTAGGCGGCCCCCGATGTCCCGACCAGATCCGCTCTTCGACATCGCCGGCCGGATCGCCCTGGTGACCGGGTCCAGCCGCGGCATCGGCCACGCGCTGGCCGGCGGCCTGGCCGCCGCCGGCTGCGTGGTGGTGCTCAACGGCCGCGACGAACGGCGGCTCGCCGAGGCCGCGGCCGAGATCGCCGACGCCACCGGCACCGCCGTGCACACCGCCGCCTTCGACGTGACGGACGGCCCGGCCGTCGCCGCCGGCGTCGCCGAGATCGAGGAACGCGTCGGCCCGCTCGACATCCTGGTCAACAACGCCGGGATGCAACACCGCGCGCCACTCCTCGACTTCACCGACGCCGACTGGCACCGGATCGTCGACACCAACCTGACCAGCGCCTTCCTGGTCGGCCGCGAGACGGCCCGGCGGATGACGGCGCGCGGCCACGGAAAGATCGTCAACATCTGCTCGTTGCAGAGCGAGGTGGTGCGCCCCGGCATCGCGCCGTACGCGGCCACCAAGGGCGCCCTGAAGATGCTGACCAAGGGCATGTGCGCCGACTGGGGGCCGCACGGCGTCCAGGTCAACGGCCTCGGCCCCGGCTACATCGAGACCGAGCTGACCAGGCCGCTCGTCGACGACGCCGAGTTCAGCGCGTGGGTGCGCGGCCGTACCCCGGCCGGCCGGTGGGGCCGCGTCGAGGACCTGGTGGGCGCGCTGCGCTACCTGGTCTCGCCGGCCGCCGACTTCGTGGGCGGCCAGGTGCTGTACGTCGACGGCGGCATGTCGAGCGTGCTGTGAGCGAGGAGGCGCGGACGATGCTGAGCTGTGTGATCCACGGGGCAGGCGACCTGCGGGTCGAGGAGCGGCCAGAGCCCGAGCCCGGCCCTGGGCAGGCGCTGGTCGCCATCAGGTACGGCGGGGTGTGCGGCTCCGACCTGCACTACCACCGGCACGGCGGGGTCGGCGACTTCCGGCTGCGGGAGCCGCTGGTGCCGGGCCACGAGGTGGTCGGCACCGTCGTCGGCTACGGGCCGGACGCCGAGGGCCCGCCGCCCGGCACGCCGGTCGCCGTGCACCCGGCGACCCCCTGCGGCCGCTGCCCCGAGTGCGTCGCGGGCCGGGCCAACATCTGCCGCGACACCCGCTACCTGGGCAGCGCGGCGCGGATGCCGCACGTCCAGGGCGGCTTCGCGGCCCGGATCGCGGTGCCCGCCGACCAGTTGCGGGCGCTGCCCGCCGGGCTCGACCCCCGGCTCGCCGCCCTGGCCGAGCCGCTGTCCGTCGCCCTGCACGCGGTGCGCCGGGCCGGCGAGGTGGCCGGCCGGCACGTGCTGGTCACCGGCGCCGGGCCGATCGGCCTCCTGGTCGCGGCCGACGCCGGGGCGGCGGGCGCCGCCTCGGTGACCGTCACCGACCTGCTGCTGCGCGCCCTGGAGTTCGCGCGGGCGGCCGGCGCCACGGCGACCGTCCTGGCCGACGACCCGGCCGACCCCGGCTGGCCGGCGCGGGTGGACGTGGCGATCGAGGCGTCCGGCACCGCGCCTGGGCTCGCCGACTGCCTCGCCCGGGTGGCGCGCGGCGGCGTCGTGGTCCAACTCGGCCTGCTGCCGCCCGGCGAGACGCCGTTCGCCGGCAACGCGCTGGTCACCCGCGAGATCGACCTGCGCGGCGCGTTCCGCTTCGCGCCCGAACTCGACGCGGCGCTGCGGCTGCTCGCGGCGCGCCCCGGGCTCGCGGAGCTGATCAGCGCGGTGCGGCCGGTGCGGGAGGCGGCGGCCGCCTTCGCCCTGGCCGCCGACCGGTCGACGTCCTGCAAGGTGCTGCTCGACTTCGGCGACTGAGTACGGAGCACCGACCGGCCCGTCGTGGAGATTCAGCCGGCGTCCGACAGCTCCTCGTGGAGCCCGGCGAGCGCCGTGTGGTCGTCCTCGGTGCCGGTGTGCGGCGCGGCGAACCAGCGGGCGTACTCGGCGATCTCGGAGAGCCGCCAGTCCAGCGCGAACAGCTCGACCATCGCCGGGTCGGGGGCCGGGGCCAGCTCCGGTCCCGCGGCCGTGCCGAGCAGGCTCGCGTCGTCGCGCTCGCGCGGCGCGAGCATCAGCGACTCCCAGTCGACCAGCCGCAGCCCGTCGGCGCCGAGCAGCTGGTTGGCGTGGTGCGGCTCGCCGTGGGTCGGCACCCACGACGCCTGGCGGGCGCGCGCGAGGTCCGCGAGCGCCAGACAGCGGGCGGTCCAGCGCCCGATCGCGTCGTGCCGGGCGGCGAGCGCGCCCCGCGCCTCCCCCGCCAGGGGCCCCGACGCCCAGGGTGTCGCGGTCTCGGCTCGCAGCCGCTCGGGGAAGTCGCGGCCGACCCGCGGCGTCCAGCGCGGCAGGCCGTCCGGCGGCGCGGCGCGCCCGCCAATGGTAGGCGCCGAACCGTTCCTGAAGACTGAGCAGGGGTGAGCCTGTTCCGCCGCGCGCCCCGAACGGTCTTGGGCGCACTGGTCCCCGGCGTTCTCAACCCCAGGGCGGCGACACGGATCCCGTCCGTGGTCCGACCCCGGGAGGCCAGTTCCCTCCGCGACCTGGCCATATAGGTACGGCCAGAGGCGACGGGGAGGCCCCGAACCATCTCTCCGGTGGAGAGGGGGCCCCGCACGCTGGCGCCGTACCCGGCGTCCCAGATCGCACGATCACCGTAACCCGAACAGCCCAGCACACCGCAAGCCCACAAGCCGCCCCTCACACGATCGAGCTAACTCAACCTCCAACAGACTCCCCTGCGAGCAGCTATCAGCCCCCAGGGCAGGTGCTCGACCTCGGTGACCTCGGGCAGCCAGTGCGCGGCGACCGCGCGGGCGACGGCGGCGTCGTCGATGAAGGAGGGGCGGGAGAACACGAGGCCCGATGGTAGGCAGCGCGCGGCCCGCCGTCACCGGGGTTTCCGCCGGAGGGCGGCCTGCCGGGCGGTGGTGAACACCACCGGCGGGCTCCCTCAACGCCGGCGGACGCAGCAGTGAACGCTTGACGAACCTTCGCGCCGGGGGCGCGCGACCCCGCACCGGGCGACCGTAGGGTCACCTCACGCAGTCGCCACGTTTGTCCGCTTGGGGGGAAGCGATCGTGGATCCGCTGGATGTGTTGGGGCTCGTCACGGCCGTCCTCGGCATCGTCGTGCCGGTCGGCGCGGCGCTCTACGAGTTCGTCCTCTTCGGCCGCAAACGGCTCGGCTACCGCGTCCAGATGGACACCCCGGTCACCGACGAGCTGCACTCAGAGCTGGCCGGCCCGCTCCAGCAGTTGAAGATCGACGACCGGGACCTCGACCAGCCGTCCGTCGTCCTGATGCGCATCGAGAACGCCGGCTCGGCCGCCATCCAGTCCGGTGACTACGCCTCGCTTCCCGACGACCCGATCGGACTGCGCGTCACCTTCCCGGAACGCCGGGTCTGCGGCGTGGGGGTGACCGAGTTCCACGACGAGGACGATCACCTGCGCCACTGTTTCGGCCCTGACTCGGGGCTCGGCATCGGGGACGGCGTCATCAACCTCCCGAAGGCGCCGCTCAACCGGGGTGACCACTACAAGGTGCTGGTGGTGCTGGAACGGGCGCCCGACGCCCCTCAGCGGGACGAGCCGCCCGCACCCCGCGTCGAGGGCGGCATCATAGGCGGCGTCCGCCGCCGCGACGACGAGGGCCACGTCCAGCAGACGGAGAGCAACACCACCGGCCTCTCCCGGCGTTGGACCATCGCGCTCTTCGTCTTCGTCTTCCTGGTCTCCGTCTCCCAACTCGGCCTGGCGCTGAGCGAGGACGAGACGGCGCCACCGCTCGACTGCGCGTCGGGCGAGCTGACGCTCGTCGGCTCCACCGCCTTCGAGCCCGTCCTGACCGAGGCCGCCGAGTCCTATGTGGCCCACTGCTCGCGCGGCGAGACGACGGTGACCATCGACGTCGAGACCGAGGGCAGCAGGGAGGGCTGGGACCGGCTCGACGACGCCGAGAGCACCGACATGCTGGCGTTCTCCGACGGGCCCAAGACGGACGGGTACGCGAACCTGATACCCAGGCCCGTCGCCCTGATCCTCTTCACGCTCATCGCCGACCCGGACGTGGCCGTCGAAGACCTCTCGCTCGACCAGGTCCGGCGGATCTGGGGCGGGGAGATCGACACCTGGGACAACAACCGGCTGAACGGCGCACCGCTCCCGATCCGCACCGTCAGCCGGGAGAGGAACTCCGGCACCCAGCAGGCGTTCGAGGAGCGCGTCCTCGGCCAATGGGAGCCGGGGGAGAGCTCGACCGACTGCCTGGACGACGACGCCGACTTCGGCCGGATCAACTGCCAGGTGCGCTCCACCGGCGCCATGGTGGACACGGTGGCCCGCGTCGAGGGTGCCATCGGCTATGCCGAGTTGGGGGCCGCCGAGGCCCGCGCGGACGACGTGAAGCCCATCGCCATCGACGGCCACCACGCCGACCTCGACGCGGCCGACGCGGGCGCCTACCCCTTCTGGGCGACCGAGTACGCCTACTCCTACGGGGAGCTGACGCCCGACTCGCTGCCCGCGAGCTTCCTGCGCTTCCTGACCGAGCAGATCGGCGAGGACATCGTCCGCGGTCACGGCCACCGCCCCTGCGACGACATGGCCAACGAGGTCCTGTGCCAGCCCACCCAGACCACGGCCACGGGGGACTAGCCGTAGGGGACGACCGCCACCGGGCAGCTCGCGTGGTGCAGCGCCGCGTGGGCCACCGGGCCGATCCGCAGGCTGAGATGCGGGCGGTGCACGCGGCGGCCGACGACGACCAGGGCGGCCCGGAACGACGTCGCGGCAAGCAGCTCCTCCGCGGCGTTGCCGAAGCGCAGGTGCTCGGTGACCCGCACCCGCGGATACCGCTCCCGCCACGGGTCGAGCGTCTCGGAGAGCAGCCGCGCCTGCTGGTCCTCCACCGGCTGGTGGCCGCGGCGCTGGAGCAGGTCGGGGATGTCCCTGCCGAACGTCGAGGGCGCGCCCCACACGTGCACCGCCCGCACGCCGGCGCCCCTTCCGGCGGCCGTGGTGAAGGCGGCGTCGAGCAGCGGCTCCGAGCCGGGCCCGAGGTCGCTGAGCCCGACGACGACCTCGTCGCCCTCCATGGTTCTGCGGGCCTCGATGGACCGCACCGAGACGACCGGGCAGGCGGCGTGCGCGATGACGGGCTGGCCGACCGAGCCGAGCAGGAAGCCGACGACCGTGCCGTGGCCCCGGGAGCCGAGGACCAGCAGCTCGGCGTCCTCCGACTCGCCGACCAGCCCTGACGCGGCGGTGTCGGGGACCAGCCGGGTGGTGACCGTCAGCTCGGGATGGCCGGACCGCACCTCCGCCTCGGCCCCCTCGATCAGCCGCCGTGCCACGCCCTCGTCCGGGGGCGTCGGCATGAACAGCGCCTCCTCCATCCAGGCGTGCGTGAGCCGCAGCGGCAGCTCGCGTCTGGTCGCCTCGCGGGCGGCCCACTCCAGGGCGGCCTGGCTCTCCGTGCTGCCGTCGACGCCAACCGTGATCGGAGGACGATCCATGTTCCTTCCTCGGGCCGCGCTCTCTCCTTCCACTCTCCCGCCGATCCGGGCCACCGGCGACTCGGGGACCCACCCGCCACGGAGAGCCGCCACCCGAGGAGGCACCCGCCGCCATTGACATGGCCGCGACGGGCGCCTAGAAAAGGGGGACGTCAGCCTGGCGGGGGCTCGACCGAGAGGGACGCCCTCGATGTTCTTCCATCCGGGCCGCACACCGCGCGGTGCCGTCGTCGCCGCGCTGGCCGCCGTCGCGCTGCTCACCCCGACCGGCCACGCCGGCGCCGCCGACTCCCGGGCCGCCGCCCCACCGCTGCGTGAACTCGCCGCCGAGAGCGGGCGGTTCCTCGGGCTCGGGGTCAACGGCCCGCTGCTCGACCAGGCGAACTACACCGCCATCGCCGGCACCGAGTTCAGCAGCCTCACCCCGGGCAACGAGATGAAGTGGGGCTCCGTCGAGCCCACCCGCGGCAGCTACGACTGGGCCGGCGCCGACCGGATCGTGGACTACGCCGAGGCCCACGACCAGGAGGTGCACGGCCACACCCTCGTCTGGCACAGCCAGTTGCCGAACTGGGTGGCCAACGGCACTTTCGCGGACGGCGAGTTGCGGCAGGTCATGACCGACCACATCGCCACCGAGGTCGGCCGCTACGCCGGCCGGATCGCCCGCTGGGACGTGGTCAACGAGCCGCTCGACGAGGACGGCACCCTGCGCGACACCGTCTTCCTGCGCGAGATCGGCCCCGACTACATCGCCGACGCGCTGCGCGCCGCCCGCGCCGCCGACCCGGACGCCAGGCTCTACATCAACGACTACAACACCGACGGCCTGGGCGCGAAGAGCGACGGCATGTACGAGCTCGTCACGTCGCTGCTCGACGCGGGCGTGCCGCTGGACGGCGTCGGCTTCCAGGCCCACCTGATCCTCGGCCAGGTGCCGGCGAGCATGGCGCAGAACCTCGGGCGGTTCGCCGACCTGGGCCTCGAGGTGGCCGTGACCGAGCTCGACGTGCGGATGCCACTGCCGTCCGACGCCGCCAAGCTCCAGCGCCAGGCGGACGACTACGGCGCGGTGGTGGGCGCCTGCATGGCGGTCGACGGGTGCGTCGGTGTCACCGTCTGGGGCTTCACCGACGCCGACTCCTGGATCCCGCCGACCTTCCCAGGCCAGGGCGCGGCCCTGCCGTGGGACGAGAACTACCAACCCAAGCCCGCCTACCACGCCATCGTGGAGGCGCTGGGCGGCGATCCCGCGCCCGATCCCGAGCCTGGCTCGTGCGTCGCGGACTACCGCGTCACCAACCGCTGGAACGCCGGCTCGACGGTCGACGTCCGGGTCACCACCGGCCAGCCGATCGCCGGCTGGACCGTGACCTTCCTCCTGCCGGCCGGTGAGTCGGTGGTCAGCTCCTGGAACACCTCGCTGACCCAGAGCGGGACGACGGTCACCGCCCGCAACGCCTCCTGGAACGGCACGGTGGGCGCCGGCTCCACGCTGAGCTTCGGCTTCCAGACGAACAGCGGCGCCGTCCACGCCACGCCGGCGCTGAACCTCAACGGCACCGGCTGCACCACCGCCTAACGGCTGCGGGTGGCGTAGACCGGCACGGTCCTGGCCGGGTCCGGGTCGTCGATGCACTGCCCGGTCGCCAGGTCGAACCGCTGCTTGAGCAGCGGCGACGCCACGAAGGGCCGGCCCGAGCCGCCCCGCGAGCCGAGCAGGCCCCGGGAGAGCACGTAGGCGCCGCTGAACGGGTCGCGGTTGCCGATGGCGTAGGTGTCGCCGCGCCGGTCGAGGAAGACCGCCGCCTGCTGCCCGTCGGGCAGCAGCACCGCCACGCCACGCCCCGGGGTCAGCTCGGCGAGCCCGCAGACCGGCACCCAGCCGCCGTCCGCCGCCTGGATCTCCACCTTCACTTCGACGCGCTCCCTTCGAGCGTACGGATCGGCAGGGTCGGCCCGGCCAGCAGTGTCAGGTCCGGCTTGTGCTGCTCGCGCTCGGGCACGAAGGCCACGGCCGGGTCGGGCGCGCCCGGCGCGTTGACGAAGGAGACGAAGCGCCGCAGCTTCTCCGGGTCGTTGATCGTCTCCGCCCACTCGTCGCGGTAGTTCGCGACGTGCGCGGCCATCATGGCCTCCAACTCGTCGCAGATGCCGAGCGAGTCGTGGACGACGACGTCCCGCACGTGGTCGAGGCCGCCCTCGACGCGCTCCAGCCAGGTGGAGGTGCGCTCCAACCGGTCGGCGGTGCGGATGTAGAACATCAGGAACCGGTCGATGAGGCGCACCAGTTCGGCGTCCGAGAGGTCCTGGGCCAGCAGGTCGGCGTGGCGCGGCGTCGCGCCGCCGTTGCCGCCGACGTAGAGGTTCCAGCCGTTGGCGGTGGCGATGACGCCGAAGTCCTTGCCCATCGCCTCGGCGCACTCGCGGGCGCAGCCGGAGACCGCCGACTTCAGCTTGTGCGGCGACCGCAGGCCGCGGTAGCGCAGCTCGAGGTCGACCGCCATCCGCACGCTGTCCTGCACGCCGTAGCGGCACCAGGTGGAGCCCACGCAGGACTTCACGGTGCGCAGCGCCTTCCCGTAGGCGTGCCCGGACTCGAAGCCGGCCTCCACCAACCGGGCCCAGATCATCGGCAGTTGGTCGACGCGGGCGCCGAACATGTCGATCCGCTGGGCGCCGGTGATCTTGGTGTAGAGGCCGAAGTCCCGTGCCACCTCGCCGATCACGATCAGCTTCTCGGGCGAGATCTCGCCGCCCGGCACCCGCGGCACGATCGAGTACGACCCGTTCCGCTGCATGTTGGCGAGGAAGTGGTCGTTGGTGTCCTGGAGCGCGGCCTGCCCGCCGTCCAGCACATAGCCGTTGGCGCCGATGGTGGGTGCCAGCGAGGCGATGATGGAGCCCACCGCCGGCTTGCAGATCTCGCAGCCCTCGCCGCCGCGCGCCTCCGCCCGGCCGTGCCCGTCGAGCAGCTCCTGGAAGGCGGTGATCCGCAACGTGCGGACGATCTCGTACAGCTCCTGGCGGGTGTGCGCGAAGCAGCCGCACAGGCCGGTGTCCACGGCGACGCCGTTCGCCGCCAGCTCGTCGTTGACCAGCTGGCCCAGCACCCGCAGGCAACTCCCGCAGTCGGTACCGGCCTTGGTGCACTTCTTCACCTCGGGCACGCTCGACGCGCCACCCTCGGAGACCGCGGCCCTGATGG
The DNA here is from genome assembly GCF_054783955.1 of Streptomyces mayteni. Lineage (NCBI taxonomy): Bacteria > Bacillati > Actinomycetota > Actinomycetes > Kitasatosporales > Streptomycetaceae > Streptomyces > Streptomyces mayteni. The sequence goes on from NZ_BAAGPR010000093.1 coordinate 15,651, forward strand.
TGCCCTTGCTCACGTTGTTGCAGTTGCAGATCACCGCCTCGTCGGGCAGCGCCGAGGGGCCGAGCGCGGTGGCCGGTGCGAGCCCGGCCGGCAGCACCAGCTGTTCGGGCGGGGCCGGCGGCACCGAGCCGGTCATCGGCCGCAGCAGCCCGTAGGACTCCACGTCGCCGACCAGCACGCCGCCGAGCAGCGCGCCGTCCCTGCCGACCACCAGCTTCTTGTAGACGCCGGCCCTGGCGTCGGAGTACACGACGTCGAGGCAGCCGTCCGCCGTGCCGTGCGCGTCGCCGAACGAGGCCACGTCGACGCCGAGCAGCTTGAGTTTGGTCGAGGTGTCGGCCGAGCGGAACGCGGCGGCGCACTCCTCGCCGGCTGCGATGGCCTCGGCGGCGGTCGCGGCCATCTCGTAGCCGGGCGCGACCAGGCCGTAGACCATCCCGTCGACCGTCCTCGCGCACTCGCCGATCGCGTAGACGGCGGGGTCGGTCACGGTGCGGCAGCGTTCGTCGACCGCCACGCCGCCGCGCTCGCCGACCGCCAGGCCGGCGCCGCCGGCCAGCGCGTCCCGCGGCCGCACCCCGGCCGAGAACACCACCAGGTCGGCCGCGACGCTGGTGCCGTCGGACAGCGCCATGCCGGTCACCGCGCCCGACGCGTCCGTGGTGATCTCCTGCCCGGCCACGCCGGTGTGGACGGTCACCCCGAGCTCCTCGACGGCGCGCCGCAGCGCGCGGCCGCCGCCCTCGTCCACCTGGATCGCCATCAGCCGGCCGTTGAACTCGACGACGTGGGTGTCGAGCCCGAGCCCGCGCAGCGCGCCGGCGGCCTCCAGGCCGAGTAGCCCGCCACCCACCACGACGCCGGTGCGGGCGCCGGCCCCGGCGTGCGCGGTGATGGCCGCCACGTCCTCGACGGTGCGGTACACGAAGCAGCCGGTGGCGTCCCGTCCCGGGACCGGGGGCACGAAGGGGTACGAGCCGGTGGCCAGCACGAGGGTGTCGTACCGGACGACGCGGCCGGCGGCGGTGGTCACGGTCCGCGCCTCGCGGTCGACGCCGGTGACGGGGTCGCCGAGGTGGGTCTCGATGCCGTGTCGTTCCAGGAACCCCTCGGGCACCATGGAGAGTTCGTCGGGCGTGGTGCCGGTGAAGCAGGACGTGAGGTGGACCCGGTCGTATGCGGGACGCGGCTCCTCGCCCAGCACCACGATGCGGGCACGGTCGGGCACACCGCGGTCGACCAGCTCCTCCAGGAAGCGCTGGCCCACCATGCCGTGGCCGATCAGGACGATGGTCTGGGTCATCACGAGTCCGAGCGTGCGACGGGGCTGTTACCCGACGACATCACGGCCGTTTCCCGGCGGCAACGCTGCCCTCAGCGGGGGCGGGGGAGGCGTGTGAGGGGAGCGGACCCCCGACTTCGCCCCGTGCTTCGCGCCGGCGCGCTTAACACGCCCGCAGCAAAGGCTTATCCGGTGCTTAACGTCCTGTGTGCGTATGCACGTTCATCTCCTCATCGGGTAATCATGCCAGCGGCGCGAAACGGCCCGACTGCTGCGAGGATGACGCGTATGACCGAGGTGCGCACCACCCACACCGCCGATCTGGACCCCTCCACGCTCACCGCCGCGCGTGCCCTGCTCGACGAGGCGTTCGAAGGGGACTTCAGCGATCACGACTGGGAACACTCGCTGGGCGGCATGCACGCCATGCTCTGGGACGGCGACGAACTCGTCGGCCACGCCTCCGTCGTCCAGCGCCGCCTCCTCCTCGCCGGCCGCGCGCTGCGCACCGGCTACGTCGAGGCCGTCGCCGTGGCCGCCGCCCACCGGCGCAACGGCCACGGCGCCCAGCTGATGTCCGAGGTCGAACGGGTCATCCACGGCGCGTACGACCTCGGCGCGCTCTCCGCGAGCGACGAAGCGCACGACTTCTACGCCACCCGCGGCTGGCGCCGCTGGCAAGGCCCCACCTTCGCCGTCACCCCCATGGGCATCGCCCGCACCGAGGACGACGACGGCGGCGTCTACGTCCTCCCGGTCACCGTCACCCCCGACCTCGCCGGCGAGATCACCTGCGACTGGCGCGACGGCGACGTCTGGTGACCTACCCGCTGGCGCGGAGCCCGCAAGTTGGCGCAAGTTCGTGGTGACGGTGGGTTGTTGGCGGCAAGCTGTGCGTGGCGGGCCGTGCGGCCCGCGGAGAGGAGCGCGCTGTGGCGCTGCACAAGCTGGGCAAGGATCCGGAGAGCATGAACGGGCAATCGCCGACGCTCTACCACGACGACGTGCGGGACACCTACCTGATGCAGTCCTGGAAGGTGACGGACGACGAGCGGCTGTCCCAGATGGACATTCCGGACCACGAGACCGTGATCGAGTTCCCGCGCCGGATGATGCAGTTCTTCCCGGAGGCCAAGAGTGACTGAGATCCCCTCCTTCGAGGAGCTGTTCAACGCCTGTCAGGCGTCCGCGGTGCACCTGGAGATGCGCGACGGCTACATGAAGTCCGACCCGAGCTACGTGGCTTGGGCGCAGGGCGAACGGGAATCCATCCGCGATCTTGACCCGGAATCGCGGCCGTGGCTCAGCCTCATGCGTAAGTCCACGGGGAGGGGCGTGGCCGTTCGCCGCGCCCGTATCGTGTCCGAGCCGGTCAGCGACTACATCCGGTTCGAGCATTACCTCACGGACCCCAACGTGGCGGCCGGCGAACAAGTCCGCTGGCTGCCTCGCCGACGAGCCACCGACCTGGTGCTCCCGGGGAACGACTTCTGGGTGTTCGATGAGCAGACCCTGCTTGTCAACCACTTCGACGGCGAGGGCGAATCGGCGCCCGAACCGCATGAGCTGATCACGGAGCCGGAGGTGGTGAAGCTCTGCGTGACAGCCTTCGAGGCGGTCTGGAGTCGAGCTGTTCCGCATGAGGAGTACCGGCTCACCTGAGCTTGCCGTAAAACCTGCACACTGGACCCGTGCCCTCATCAACCAGTGTTCAGGAAGCCAGGAAGGCCCTCAGCCAGCGACTGCGTGAGATTCGGAAGGATTCCGGTATCACCGCGCGGGAGCTGGCTCGCAGGGCCGGTTGGCATGAGTCGAAGTGCTCACGTTTCGAGAACGCCAAAGCCACTCCCTCGGATGCGGACATCCGGATCTGGGCCAGCATCTGCGGCGCCGACGAGGAGACGGAGAATCTGATTGCCGCGGCCCGTGGCATAGAGGGCATGTACGTAGAATGGCAGCGGTTGTGCCGTACCGGCCTTCGGCAGATCCAGGAAAGCAAGGTTCCGATCTTCGAGCGGACTCAACGCTTTCGGATCTACGAACCCGGCGTCATTCCGGGTCTCCTGCAGACGGCTGAATACGCCAAGGCCCTGATGGGGGCAATCATCGTGTTCCAACGGCTTCCCGACGACACCGAGGAGGCTGTTCGAGCCCGGCTGTCGCGGCAGCGGGTCCTGCACGAGGGCGATCACCGGATCGCGGTGCTGCTTGAGGAGTCAACGCTGCGGGCTCGCATCGGCGGAGCCGAAGTGATGGCGGCCCAACTCGGTCACCTCCTGGTGGCGGCGGCACTGCCACGCGTCAGCATCGGAGTTATCCCGTCGACCGTTGATCGTCAGATGTGGCCGGTCGAGGGCTTCTGGATCTACGACGAGGACCAGGTGGTCGTCGAACTGGCAACCGCCGAGGTCACGATCACCCAACCCCGAGAAATCTCGCAGTATGCGAGGACCTTCGCGGCACTTGCGGACATGGCGGTCTACGGACCAGCGGCCCGTTCCGTTATCGCCGAAGCCATCACTGCGCTTTCCCGGGCCTGATCGCAAGTTCCCGCACATTCCTGGTTGGTCAGTTCCTCCCCTCCCTACCTTCCTGTTCGTCGGCATTCCGCCGCACCACAGAACAGGAAGGTGCCAGCCATGGCATTCACCCCCGACCTCTACGCCTTCGACCTCACCGGGGCCGCCTTCACCGCCGCCTGCGGCGGCAACCACCCCGACGGGCCGGAGACGTGCCTCACGCTCGCGCCCATCCCCGGCGTCGCGGACGCCTACGCGCTCGGTGACAGCAAGCGGCCGGACGTGGCGCCGCTCCGCTTCACGGCGGCGGAGCTGGCCGCCGCCGGGGTCGACCCGGGCCGCTTCCGCCCGTGAGGCACGTGCACGCGTACTCCTGGTCAGGTCGGCGCGCCGACTTCGACCGGGAGGCCGAGCGTCGGCCCGACCATCCGGCGTTCGCCGCCGCCGAGGTACCGCCGATGCGGGTGGCCGACTGGTTGCGGAAGCCGCCGCGGCTCGTGCGGGGGACGTTCACCGAGCCGCGGGCGGCCGTCGACTGGCTGGCCGAGCGGGTCAGGGAGCAGGCGGTCGAGAGCCGGCCGCCGCTCGGCGTTCGGCAGGCGTACGCGCTGTCCACGCTCGGCTGGGGCGGCGACGTCAGCTGGGGCTACTACACCGGCGGCACCGGATTTCTCTCCCTGGCGCTGGTGAGTTGCCCGAACCGGGCCGAGCCGGAGCTGCCGTGCCCGGCTCCGGCGGGTGAGGGCGGCTAGAGTTGGTGCCTTGCTGTGCGTACGGGGAGGCATGGTGGCGGTGGCGGGGATTTCTGTCGGGTTGGTGCTCGACACGGGGGACGGCGATCCCGAACACGTCGAGGAGCAACTCCAGTACCTGCTGGCCGAGTTGAGTCAGTTGGAGCTCGACAGCATCGACCGGGCGCCCTCGCCCCACCCACCCCCCGCCCGCACCCGCGGCCTGGAGGCCGCGGAGCTGGGCGCGTTGGTGATCGGTCTCGGCGGGGGCGGCGCGCTGCTTCCCGTGTTGCTCGGTCTCGTGCAGGACTGGCTGAACCGGCGCCGGGCCGGCACCATCCGGATCAGGATCGGCGACGACGAGATCGAACTCACCGCGTCCACCGACGAGATGCGGCAGCGCGCCCTGGAGGAGTTCCTCCGCCGCCACCGGGACTGAGCCGCCGTGGCGAAACGCGCCCTGATCATCGGGAACAGCCGGTACGACGACGGCCACTTCGCCACGCTGCCGGCGGCCACCGCGGACGCGGCCGCGCTGGCCGAGGTGCTCGGCGACCCCGGCATCGGCGGCTTCGAGGTCGACACGCTCGTCGACGTCGAACAGCGCCCGGCGCTGCGGGCCCTCGAATCCCTCTTCCATCAGGCGAAGCCGGACGACCTGCTCCTCCTCCACCTGTCGCTGCACGGCTGGAAGGACCTGCGGAATCGGCTGCACTTCGTCATGCGGGACACCGAGCGGGACTTCCCGGGAGCCACGGCCGTCCCCGCCGACCTGGTCGGCGACTGGATGAGCGCCAGCCGCTGCCGGAGCATCGTCGTCCTCCTCGACTGCTGCTACAGCGGGGCCTTCGCGATGAACGCGCGGCGCCGCGACGGCGGGACGCCCACCGTCGACGTCGCCGAGCCCTTCGCCGGCAACGGCCGCGTCGTCCTCACGGCCTCCACCGCCCTCCAGTACGCCCACGAGGACGACCAGGGCGTCCAGTACAGCCGCACGCCGGCCGGGCCATCCGTCTTCACGTCGGCCGTGGTGGCCGGGCTGCGCGACGGCTCCGCCGACCTGGACGGCGACGGGCTCGTGTCGGTCGCCGAGCTCTACGACTACGTGCACGACCGGGTGCGGGCGCGGATCGCCGGCCAGACACCGACCCTCAGCGTGGACAGCGCACAGGGCACCATCCACCTGGCCCGCAACCCACGGCACGGCGACCTCGACCACCTCGCGGAGATGCGGGGCGCCGTGCGCGACCCGCAGGTCTGGAAGCGCGTCGGCTCCCTGCACCTCGTCGAGCGACTGCTGGGCAGCGTCCACGAGCACACCCGGGACGCGGCGCGGTCGGCACTGCTCGGGCTGACCGCCGACCCGGACGCCGAAGTGGCCCGGCAGGCACGGGAGTTGTGGCACCGGCGCGGGTTCGGGGAGATCCCGGAGGTGCGTGCCTCCCGCTCCTCGCGATCGAGGGGGCGCAAGCCGCCGCACCGGCACTGGCTCGGCATCGACTTCGGTACCACGAACTCGGCGATGGGCTTCCTCGACGGCGGGGACGTCCGGCTGATCCCCAACGCCGAGGGGGCGCCGACGACGCCCAGCCAGGTGGCCATCACCGCCGGAGGCGGGATCCTGGTGGGCGCGGCGGCCAAGCGGCAGGCGATCACCAACCCCGACCACACGGCGCGGGCGGCGAAACTGAGGCTCGGCACGGACTGGAGCATCACGCGGGGCGACGTGCGGCTGACGGCGGAGGACGTCGCGTCGCTGATCCTCGCCCGGCTGCGGGAGGACGCCGAGGCCCACCTCGGCGGGCCACTCGGCGGGGTGATCCTGACGGTGCCCGCCGGCTTCGGGCTCCACCAGCGGGCCGCGCTGGCGCAGGCCGGCGAACGGGCGGGGCTCCGCATCGGCCGGATCATCAACGAACCCACGGCCGCCGCGATGACGTACGGCCTGAACCGGGGCGACAGCACCGCGCTGATCTTCGACCTCGGCGGCGGCACGCTCGACGTCTCGCTCATCGAGGTCGGCGACGGCGTCGTGGAGGTCAAGGCGACGGCCGGCGACAACCACCTCGGCGGCGAGGACTGGGACCTGGTGATCGTCCACCACCTGGTCGACCGGGTACAGCGGCGGCACGGCGTGGATCTCACCGACGACGTCGCGGCGGTCCAGCGACTGCGCGAGGCGGCCGAGGCGGCGAAGATCGAGCTGTCGGCCGCGCGCACCACGTCACTCCGGCTGCCCTACCTCGCCACCGGTCCGCACGGCCCGCTGCATCTCGAAGAGGAGCTGACCCGTGAGGCGTTCGAGAAGCTCAGCGCGGATCTGCTGGAACGCTGCCGGACCCCCGTCGACCGGGCCTTCGGGGACGCCGAGCTGAGGCTCTCCGACATCGACCGGGTGATCCTCACGGGCGGCGCCACCCGGATGCCGGCGGTGGGCGAATTCGTCCGCCGACTCGCGGGAGGCCGACAGCCCTACCGCGGCCTGATCCCGGAGGGCGTCGCGACGGGTGCCGCACTCCAGGCCGGCGTCCTGACCGGTGCGGTGAAGGACGTCCTGCTTCTCGACACCTACTCCACGTCCATCGGCGTCGAGGTGCGCGGGGGAATCACGGCGAAGCTGTTCCAGCGGAACACGACGATCCCGACGAGGCGGAGCGAGGTCTTCACCACGCACCGGGACGAGCAGCCCTCGGTGGTCCTGCGCTTCGTCGAGGGCGAGCATGAGGAGGTGACGGGGAACCGGACCCTCGCCGTCCTCGAACTGGCGCTCGCTCCCGTCCCCCGGGGCGCGCCCGTGATCGAGGTGGGCGTCGACCTTGACCTCAACGGCGTGCTGCACGTCTCGGCCAAGGACCTGGGCAGCGGGAACACGGTCTCCAGCACCGTCGATCACACCACCGCGAAGCGGGCGCTCGCCCTCGTCAGCTCGCCCCGCTGGGCCGAACTGCGCGGCCTCACCCCCGTGTGGCCGGAGCCCCCCGCCCCGTAGGCGGTCAGGCCGACTGGCGGATGACGAGGCTGGTGTCGCAGATGACCGGGGCCTCGGCCTCGGCCGCCCCGCCGATCCTGGCCAGCAGCAGCTCGACCATCCGCCGGCCCATCACCTCGGTCGGCTGGTGCACGGTGGTGAGCGCCGGCTGGGCCTGGGACGTCACGACCGCGTCCTCGAAGCCGACCACCGCGACGTCGTCGGGCACCCGCCTGCCCTGCTCCTCGAGCGCCCACAGGGCGCCGACCGCCATGTTGTCCGAGGCGGCGAACACCGCGTCCAACGCCGGTTCGGCGTCGAGCAGTCGGCGCATGGCCAGCATCCCGCCCGAGACGCTGAAGTCGCCGTGGGCCACCAACTCCCGGCGGCCGTCGAGCGCGTCGCGGTAGCCGGCGAGGCGGTCGATGCCGGCGGTGGTCTCCTGGGGGCCGGCGATGGTGGCGATCCGCCGACGGCCCTGGCCGAGCAGGTACGCGGTGGCGCGCCGCGCGCCGTCCCGGTTGTCGGCGTCCACGTACCCCGTCGGCACCGGGCGCGGGCCGCGACACGGGCGGCCGCCCAACACGGTGGGGATGCCGTGGCGTTCGAGCTCGTCGACGAGGGGGTCCTCGCACACCAGCGAGATCATCAGCACGCCGTCCACTCGCTGCGCACGCAACTGGTCGGCCAGGTCGGCGCGTTCCTCGGGCGACCTGGTGAGCCGAAGCGTCAGCGAGAGGCCGGCCTCCTCGGCGGCCGAGCTGATGCCGCCCACGATCTGGCCGAAGTACGGCTGCTCGAACTGCCGCCCGGCCTCCTCCGACATGACCAGCGCGACGGTGCCGGTGCCGGTGTGACGGGCGGCCAGCGCGCTGGCCGCGCGGTTCCGTACGTAGCCGAGCTCGTCGATCGCTCGGCGCACGGCCCGCCGGGCGTGCTCGCTCACGCTGCCGGAACCGTTGATCACCCGGGACACCGTGCCGCGGCCCACCTTGGCGTGGGCGGCGACCTGTTCGATGGTGGGACGTCGTTGGTGCACCGGACGAACGTACCGCAGAGCGGGTGGGGTGGGGCGGGCCAGTCGTGGTCGGTCTGTCCCGGTCAGTCGCCCAGCAGGGCCTGGCGGGCCTTGCGGGTGCGGCGGGTGCCGTGGGCGTTGCGCAACTGGTCGAGCAGGGCGAGGCGTTCGTCCACCGCCTCGTCGAGGGCGGCGAGCGCTTCGCAGGCGGCGACGGTGAGCGAGTGCGCCGGGCCGAGACGCGCGGCCGCCTCCAGGACGACCGGGCACAGCATGGCGATCGCCTCGGCGGTCTCGCCGGCCTCGGCCGCGATCTCGCCCCACTGGTAGCGGGCCATCAATTGTGGCCACTCACCGGACCGGTAGTCGTCCCTGACGAGCGGGACGACGGTCCTGATCGTCCGCAGGGCCTCGGCGGAGTGGCCCTCGCGGGCGAGGGCCCAGGCCAGTTCGGTGCGGAGGTCGAGCCCGGCGCGGGTGTCGGCGGCGCCGACGGCGGTCAGGTCCTGGACGGCGCGGTGGAGGGTGTGGGCGGAGGTGTGTTCCGGCTGGTAGGCGTGCTCGACCTCGGCGAACGCGAGCGTCGTCCACTGGCTCAACGGGTCGCCCACCGGGCCGAGTTCGTCGGTGAGCTGGCGGAGCAGCCAGCGAGCCCGGCCGTGGTCGCCGGTCTGGCGGCAGCAGGAGGCGAGGAGCGTCCTGGCCGCGAGGGTGGTGCGGTCGCGCGAGCCAAGGGAGTGGGCGGCGTCCGGGATGAGCTGTTCGAGGAGCGCCGTGGCCTGGTCGGGGGCGACCGTCGCCGTGCCCTGCGCCTGGGCGAGGCGGGCGTCGAGCGACGCGCGGACGTCGGTCGCCGGCGGGACGGCGGGCGCGGTCGCGGGTGGGGCGGCGGCGACCGTCGGCGGGTGGACGGGGCGGGCCGGCACCGGAGGCACGACGACCGTGGGGGTCGGGCTCGCGCTCTGGCTCGCGCTCTGGGCGGCGCTCGGGTTGGCGCCGGCGAGGGCGCGGAGGGCGTCCCGGACGGTGGCCGCGTCGGCCGGGCGGTCGGCCGGGTTCTTGGCCAGCAGGTTCCACACCAGACCGTCGAGGGCCGGGGACATCCCGAGGGCGGGCGGCGGCTGGTGGACGTGGTGGAAGAGCACCTGCACCGGGCCGAGCGAGGCGGGGAACGGCGGCCGGCCGGTGAGCAGGGCGTGCAGCAGGCAGCCGAGCGCGTACAGGTCGGTGCGGCCGTCGAGGTCCTGGGAGCCGAGGCACTGCTCGGGCGCCATGTACTCGACGGAGCCGACGACCACGCCCGAGGCGGTCAGCCGGGTGTCGCCGACGCCGTGCGAGAGGCGGGCGATGCCGAAGTCCAGCAGCTTGGCCAGCCCGTGGGTGATCATGACGTTGGCCGGCTTGAGGTCGCGGTGCACGATGCCGACCTCGGGCGCGTGCACGGCGGCCAGCGCGTCGGCGACCTGCGCGGCCCACTCCAGGGCGCGCGTCAACGGCGGCCGCCCGGCGGCCAGTTCGGCCGCGAGGGAGCGGCCGGGCAGCAGCTCCATCACGACGTAGACGGCGGGCGTGCCGTCGACGTCGACCCGGTTGCTGTCGTGGACGGCGACGATGTGCGGGTGGGTCAGCCGGCCGGCGGCCCGCGCCTCGCGTTCCAGCCGGCCGAGGAGCACCGGATCCGCCACGTCCCGCACCGTCTTGACGGCCACCTCGCGCCCCAGGCGCAGATCGCGCCCGCGCCACACCTGCCCCATGCCGCCCTCGCCGAGCGGCGTCAGCAGCTCGTACCGGCCGTCGAGGACGATGCCCGCCCGCATGCCGAAGTCCTTCCCCCACCAGATGGTCGGGAACAGGGTAGAGGAGCGCCGGTCAGCGGTAGTCGCGCAGGCCGTCGGCCAACTCCCCCTCGTCGCCGTCCCGGTGGGCGGCGAGCGCCTGCTGCAACGCGAACGAGCCCCGGATGACGGGGACCCGGGCGGCGACGGCGGGGTCCTGGACCAGCCGGTCGAGCAGCGGCGGGCCGTAGGACGCGGCCAGGGCGGCCAGATCCTCGGCCTGGTCGCCGAGCGCGACCTCGTCCCAGTCGAGCACGCCGGCGAGGACCGGGAGGCCGTCCCGCCACTCCCAGAGCAGGTTCTCGCCGCCGAGGTCGCCGTGCACCACGGCGGAGTCCACGGCGGGGAGGGCGCGCAGCGCGGCGAGTTCGGCGTCGGCCCTGGCGCGGCCGGCCCGGCTCATCATGGGGTGGAGCTCGGCGACCACGGCGTCGGCGAAGTCCCGCCAGTGGGTGGCCCGTTGACGGGGCAGCCCGGCCGGGTCCGCGGCGGTGAGCCGGGCCAGCAGGGCGGGGAGCCGCGCCGCCACGGCGGCGAGGTCGGCGGCGGCGGCGCGCTCGGCGGCGGCCAGCGGCCGGCCGAGCAGCCGGGTGAGGGAGAGCCGCGGCGGGCCGGCGAGTTCGGCGATCGGCTCCGGGACGCGGACGCCGAGGTCGAGCGCCGCGACGGCCCGCAGCAGCGCGGCCCGGCGGGGCAGCCTGGCGGCCGCCGCCGGGGTGCGGGGGTGGCACACCACGTGGTCGGCGTGGAGCTCGACCCGGTGGAACTGGCCCTCGACGAGGACGCCGCGATGTTCGATCGCCATGGCGCCAGGGTAACGACTGAACCTGGTGGGGCGATGTCGGGAACGGGAGTACGAAGGAAGGGCGACGGATGCCGAGTGGACTCATCGCGCTGGCACTCGGCGGCTTCGGTATCGGCCTCACCGAGTTCCTGATCGCCGGGCTCTTGCCGCAGGTCGCGTCGAGCTTCGGGGTGTCCGAGGCGGCCGCCGGCTGGCTGATCTCCGGCTACGCGCTGAGCGTCGCGGTCGGCGCCATCGCGCTGACCGCCGCCACGGCGCGGCTGCCGCGGAAGACGATCCTGGTCGGCCTGGTGGCGCTGTTCGTCGTCGGCAACCTGCTCTCCGCGGTCGCCCCCAACTACGCGGTGATGATGCTCGGTCGGATCGTCGCGGCGCTCTGCCACGGCTCGTTCTTCGGCATCGGCTCGCTGGTGGCCCGCGCCCTGGTCGCGCCGGAGCGCAAGTCCCGCGCGGTGGCGATCATGTTCGCCGGGCTGACGCTCGCGAACGTGCTCGGGGTGCCGTTCGGCGCGCTGGTCGGCGAACGCTGGGGCTGGCGGGCGGCGTTCTGGGCGGTCACCGGGATCGGCGTACTCGCGCTGGCCGGCATCGTCGCCCTCGTCCCCGCCCGGGCCGGCGAGGCGCCGACGTCGAAGGAACCGAGCGGCCTGCGCGACCAGTTCCGCGCGTTCCGCTCCTGGCAGGTCTGGCTGACCCTGACGGCGACCGCGCTCGGCTACGGCGCGATGTTCGGCGCGTTCAGCTATCTCGCCTACACGTTCACCGAGGTCAGCGGCTTCTCCTCGGGGGACGTCGCCTGGCTGCTGATGGTCTACGGCGTCGGCCTGGTCGCCGGCAACCTGATCGGCGGGCGCGCGGCCGACCGGGACCGCGACCGCGCCCTGGTGCTCGCCCTGCTCGGACTCACCGTCACCCTCGCCCTGTTCGGCCTGCTCGCCGCCAGCCCCGTCGCCTCCGTGGCGCTGGTGTTCCTGCTCGGGGTGTTCGGGTTCGCCAGCGTGCCCGGCATGATCACCCGGGTCACGGACGTGGCAGGCGGGGCGGCCCTGGCCGCCAGCGCCAACGTGTCCGCGTCCAACGTCGGCAACGCGCTCGGCGCCTGGCTCGGCGGCCTGGCCATCAGCGCGGGCCTCGGCTACGCGGCGCCGCTGTACGTCGGCGCCGGCATCGCGCTGGCCTCCGTCGCCGTCATGGTCGTCGCCGCGCGCACGGCACCCGAGCGGGCCCGGGAGGCTTGTCCTGACGGTCAGGAACGCGGCGCGCCCGTCGCGTCGTAGTCCTGCCTGGCCACCTCGACCCGGTCGAGGTTGGCGCCCGCCCACTCGGCGAGATGCGCGAAGAGCGGGGCCAGGCTCAGGCCGAGCTCGCTGATCTCGTACTCGACGCGCGGCGGCACCTCGGGGTGGTAGGTGCGGGTGATCAGCCCGTCCCGCTCCAGCTGGCGCAGGCGCTGGGTCAGCACCTTGGGCGTGATCCCGGTGATGCGCCGCTCCAATTCCACGAACCGCTGCCGCCCGAAGGCGTGCAGCGACCAGAGGATCGGCGTGGTCCACCGGCTGAACACGATGTCGACGACCGGGCTGATCGGACAGGCCAGCGCCGGGTCGCTCCCGGCGACGGCCATGGCCGGGACCGGAGCCATGGCCGGGACCGGGGCTCGGCTCGTGCTGTCGGCCATCCCGCCACACCCCTCTGAGGTAGTCACTTTCCTGTAGGTACCTACTATACCGAGGCTGTTAGCGTCACCGGTGTCGCGGAGAGAACGCGACGAAACGGACATGGAGCGTGATGAACATGATCGTGGTGACGGGTGCGACCGGGAACGTCGGACGCGCGCTGGTGCGGACCCTCTCGGCGGCCGGCGAGGCGGTGACGGCGGTCTCGCGCGGCGTCTCCGCCGCCGACGTGCCGGCCGGCGTCCTGGCCAGGCCGGGCGACCTGACCCGGCCGGAGAGCCTGCGGCCGGCCCTCGACGGCGCCGACGCGCTGTTCCTGCAGAGCGGCGGGGCCAGCGCCGTCCGGCTGAACGCGCCGGAGCTGCTCGACCTCGCCAAGGCCGCCGGCATCCGGCGGGTGGTGCTGCTGTCCTCGGTCGGCGTGGCGACCAGGCCGGAGTCGCCGTCGCACGGCGGCGTCCTCGGCGGGATCGAGGAGGCCGTCAGGGGCGCCGGACTCGACTGGACCGTCCTGCGGCCGGGCGCCATCGCCTCCAACGCCCTCGCCTGGGCCGAGTCGGTGCGGTCGGAGCGGACCGTCGCGGCGCCGTTCGGCGACGTCGGCGTCCCGGCCGTCGACCCGGCCGACATCGCCGAGGTCGCCGCCGTGACCCTCCGCCGGGACGGCCACCAGGGGCGGACCTACACGCTCACCGGCCCCGAGCTCAGCTCGCCGCGCCAGCAGGCGGCCGCCATCGCGGCGGCACTCGGCGAGCCCGTGCGGTTCCACGAGTTGACCCCCGACGAGGCCCGCGCCGCCATGCTCAGGTTCATGCCGGAACCGGTGGTGGAGACGACGCTCACCGTGCTCGGCGCGCCCAACGCCGGCGAGACGGCGATCAGCCAGGACGTCGAGCGGGTCACCGGCCGCCAGGCCCGCCCGTTCGCTGCCTGGGCCCAGCGCAACGTGGCCGCCTTCCGGTAACCGAGGCTCGGTAGCCGAGGTCCGGTAGCCGAGGAGCCACCTGCTAAACTTTCGAAAATTCGCCTTCGGCACCCCGGAAGGGGCGGTCGGAGGCTTTTTTCATGCCTACTGACAATTCCGCGGACGGTCCGGCCGCCGCTCGCGCGGCCACCAAGGCCGCCGGTTACCGGGCCCTGCTCCGCGACCGCGAGTTCGCCGGCCTCCACCTGAGCTTCACGCTGACCGTCGTCGCGAGCACCCTGTCGGGCTTCGCCCTCGGCACCCTCGTCGACGAGCGGACCGGCTCCCCGTTCCTGACCGCCGTCAGCATGTACGGCGCCACCTTCGCCACCGTGCTCGGCGCGCTCACCCTGATGTCGGTCGCCGACGGGCACCGGCCGCGCCGCACGCTGGTCGCGCTCCAACTCCTCGCCCTGCTCGGCGTGGCCGCCCAGGCCATACCCGAACTGCCGCTGGCCGCGCGGTTCGGACTGCTCCTCGGCCTCGGCTTCTTCCAGTCCCTCGGCACCGGCACCCGGATGGGGCTGCTCGCCGAGGTGGTGCCCGACTCCGGCTACGCGCTGGCGCGTTCGCTGATGAACGTCACCGCCGGCGGCGTCATGATCCTCGGCTACGCCGCCGGCGCCGCGCTGCTGCGCTGGCTCAGCCCACAGGGCGTCTTCCTGGTCGCCGCCGCGCTCACCGGCCTCGCGCTCGTCGTGGTCGCGGCCACCGTCCGCGAACGGTCGATCCGCCTCACCAGGCGCCCCGGCCTGCGGCAGACCTGGCGCGCCAACCGCGAGCTGTTCTCGCACGGCGGTCGGCGGGCGCTGCTGCTCAACCTGTGGGTGCCGAACGGGCTGATCGTCGGCTGCGAGGCGCTCTTCATCCCTTACGCGCCCGGCAGCGCGGGCGTGCTGCTCGCCGCGACCTCGGCCGGGATGTTGCTCGGCGACCTGACCGTGGGACGGCTGCTGACCGCCGAGCAGCGGTGGTGCCTCGCGTTCCCGATGCGGCTGCTGCTCGCCGTCCCCTTTCTTCTCTTCGCCCTCCAACCCCCGCTGTGGATCCTGACGTTCGCCGTCCTCACGGCCAGCTTCGGGTTCCCCGCCACGCTGGCGCTCCAGGAGCGGCTGCTGGCACTCACCCCCGAGGGCACCAGGGGCCAGACCCAGGGCGTCGAGGCCGCCGGCCGGCTGACCTGGCAGGGACTCGGCGCGGCCACGGCCGGCGGCGTCGCCCAACTGGTCGGCACGGAGGCCGCGATCACGGCGATGGCGGTGGCCTCGATCGCCGTCACGGTCGCCTCCCGGCCGTTCGTGGCTCGGGCCTGAGGAAGCGGGTTGGGCGTTGCGGGCCATGGGCTATGGGCTATGGGCTGCGGGCTATGGGCCTCAGCCGATGGTGTCGATCGGGCACCGGGCGACGTTCGCGCGCTCGATGCGGGCGTCAGCCGTCACGAGGGTGCATCGCGAGTGTTCCGCGAGTGCGACGTAAGCCGCGTCGTACGCGGAGAGGTTCTGACGCAGCTCCCACACCCGACCGAAGAGCACGTACCCCGGCCTTCTCCTGATCAGCTGAGAGCCCATCAACGCGAGCACGGCACGCCCTTGTTCCGGGGTGATCTTGCCGCCTTGGGCCATGCCCCGGATGGCGTGTGCCACCTCGAAGTCGATCAGAGCGGGAGCGAGCAGGCGCTGCCCGGTGAGGCGTTTCGCCGCCTCTCTGCCGAGCTCGCCGCGGTGCGTGAGGGCCAGGACAAGAGCGGACGAGTCGACGACGATCACTCGCCCCTCCCGTCGTCGATGTAGCCAAGCAGTTCGTCGACGGTGTAGTCGGCGGTCGCGGACTCGCGAGCTCTGGCCAGTATGTCGTCGACCGTCGGCGTTCTGGCCTCCTCGATCAGCCGCTGTCGCAGATACTCGTTGAGCGACTGGTGCGAGTCCACGGCGCGGTGCTTGAGCGTCCGGTGGACATCGTCGGGTACGTCCTTGATCTGGATGTTGGCCATGCCGCCGACGCTAGCATGCGGAACGCATCCATGCATGCGTTCTGCATGTCGCCGCCTCGGTGAGGATCGGTCCTACTCGGCCGCCGACAGGCTTCGCTGCATCAGGATGGTGTCGAGCGCGCGGCCGTGCTTGACGCCGACGGCGCTCAGCCGGCCCGCGTCGGTGAAGCCGAACCTGCGGTGCAGCGCCGGGGACGCCGTGTTGTCGCCGGCGTCGGCGATCACGGCGATCAACTGCCGGACACCGGCCTCGGCGCAGGCGGTGATCAGTGCGTCGAGCAGCCGGCTGCCGAGGCCCTTCCCGGTGTGGTCGGGGGAGAGGTAGATCGAGTTCTCGGCGGTGTAGCGGTAGGCGTGCTGGGCCCGCCAGGGGCCGGCGTAGGCGAAGCCGGCGATCTCGCCGGTGGGGGCCTCGGCGACCAGGAAGGGGAGGCCGCGGGCGGTGACGTCGGTGAGCTTCCGCTCCCAGTCGGCGGGGGAGGGCGCGGTCTCCATGAAGGTGATGACCGTGTCGGTCACGTAGTGCGTGAAGAGCGCGGCGACGGCGTCCAGGTCCGCGGGGCGGGCGGGGCGGATGGGGAGGGGGGTGGTGTGGTGCATGCCGGCATCTAATCAGCGCGGGTTTTCCCCCACCCCCCCCCCCCTTGTTCGCGCTTC